>JBILGF010000130.1:0-7637 GCA_044351195.1 Burkholderiales bacterium | reverse complement strand
GCTGGGTGCCGATCGGCAGGACCATGGATTATGCACCGGCGCGGGCAGGCTGCCTGCCCGCCTCCAGCCCGGCATCGGAAAGGATGCGCCACCGGGTAGACTGTCGGGACGCGGCGATCGCGGCCGGTTCCGGTTTTCGTCCCGGCCCGCCGTCCGGATTGCGTTGTCCATGCGCAAGCAGGAATACCCGAAAGTCCCCATGACTGCCTCCGACTCGCCTTCGCATCCGGGCATGCCGGCACCCGGTCCCACGGCCCGTCTTGCCGCGTTCACCGCCGGCCTGCGCCACGACGACCTGCCGATGCCGGTGCGCGAACGGGTGAAGGATATCCTGCTCGATTCGCTCGCCAGTGCGATCGCCGGGCGCGCCGGGGACGAGACCGCCCAGATCGGCGCACTGGCCGGCGCGCTTGGCCGCTCCGACGAGGCCACCCTGCTGACCGGTGGCGGCAGTTCGCTGGCCGGTGCCGCGCTGACCAACGCCTACCTCGTCACCGCGGTCACGGTGTGCGACGTGCACCGCCCGACGCTGTTCCATACGACGCCGCAGGTCGTGCCGCCCGCGCTGGCGATCGCGGAACGCGAAGGTTGCAGCGGCCAGGCCCTGCTCACCGCGATCGCCGCCGGGCTCGAAGTGTCGGTGCGCGTCGCGCGCGCGATGGACTACCCCGAGTTCCGGCGGCGCGGCTGGCACTCCCCAGGCGTGGTCGGGCCGTTCGGGGGCGCGGCCGCGGCCGGCAGCCTGCTCGGGCTGGATGCCGGCCGCCAGTGCCATGCGTTCGCACTGGCCGGCAGCCAGTCGGCAGGTACTTTCGCGCACTGGGGCACGCCGACGATCAAGTTCCACCAGGCGCGCGGCAGCCTGTCCGGGCTGATGGCGGCGCTGCTGGCGGCCGAAGGGTTCCGCGCCAGCGCCGAGATCCTCGCGCACCCGGATGGCGGCCTGTTCAATGCCTACGCGAACGGCGGCCTGCCCGGCGAGATCACCGACGGCCTGGGCAAGACCTGGAAGCTGGAGGAACTGGCACTGCGCCGCTGGCCGGCGGGCAGTTCGCTGCAGGCGATGATCACCGCGCTGTTCGCGCTGGTCGAAGGGCAGGGCGTGCAGGCCGCAGGCGTGGCGCACGTGCGCATCGGCCTTTCGAAGGCGGTCTACGACATGCACGGCACCTTGCCCTGGAGCGACAAGTTCAAGGCACTGCTGTCGGCGCCCTACATTGCGTCGATCATCCTGCACGACCGCTGCTGCTGGCTCGACCAGTTCCTCCCGGCGCGCTACGCCGACCCGGCGGTCGATGCGTTCACGCGTGACCGGGTACAGGTCGAGGCCGATGCATCCCTCGCCGGCAACGCGGCGGCGGTGGAGATCACGATGGTCGACGGGCGGGTGCTGCGCGAGGCGCTGGGTGACCCGGGCACTCCGCTCGATCGCGCACAGATCGTCGGCAAGCTGCAGGAGGCGGCGGCAGGCTGGTTCGATCCGGCCACGACTGCCCGCGTGGCCGCGCTGGTCGACCGGCTGGAGGACCTCGGCGACGTGCGCGAACTGATGGCGATCTTCCGCGCGGGGCGAGATTCCGATTCCGGAACCGCTTCTCGACCTCGCTAAATAGAGGCGTCGGGAAGCCGGGCGTCGCTCGAACCGGCCGGAGTGGGTGATAATTCGGGTCCCAGTCGACTCCGGACGAGCACGCTCATGCCCGATCACGCGCACACGCCCCACGCCCCGTTCCAGCGCAAGGAAGACCGCCGGCTGGTGACCGGCCATGGCCTCTACACATCAGATCGCACGTACGCCGGCGAACTGCATGCCGTGTTCCTGCGCAGCGATCGTGCCCATGCCGACATCGTTTCCCTGAACACCGAGGCGGCGAAGGCGATGCCCGGCGTACACGGTGTGTTCACCGCCGCCGACAGCACGGCCGCCGGCATGGTCAAGGTGATCTGCATGCTTGCGCTCAAGGGCACCGACGGCGAGCCGCCGCGGGTGCCGGCGCGCAGCGCATTCGCCGATGGCCGGGTGCGTTTCGTCGGCGAGACGGTGGCGATGGTGGTGGCCGATTCGGTCGCCGCCGGCATGGACGCGCTCGAGGCAATCGAGGTCGAGTACCGTGATCTGCCGCATGTGGTCGACGCTGGCCGGGCGCTCGATGGCGGTGCTCCGGTGATCCATGACACCGCGCCGGGCAACCTGTGCTGGGTCGGCGAGGCGGGCGACCGCGCTGCCGTCGATGCGGCGATGGCGGCCGCCACCACCGTGGTCGAGTTGTCGGTCGAGAGCACGCGCGTGATCCCCAGCCCTATGGAGCCGCGCTGCTGCGCGGCGACCTACGACGCGGCGAACGACCACTATCATCTGTATTCGGTCACCCAGGGCGTGAATGCGATGCGCCTGCAGGTCTCGTTCGCCGCCGGCATCCCCGAGAGCAAGCTGACCATCCATGCGCAGGATGTCGGCGGCAGCTTCGGCAACCGCAGCCCGCATTACCCGGAACACTGCGCGGTGATGCTGGCTGCGAAGACGCTGGGCCGGCCGGTGCGCTGGGCCGGCACGCGTTCCGAATGCCTGGCCAGCGACTACCATGGCCGCAGCAACCAGATCGCCGGCAAGCTGGCGGTCGACAAGGATGGCCACTTCACCGCGATCCAGCTTGACTGGGTCGCCGACATGGGTGCCTTCATCACCCCGGCCGGCATCGCCAGCCATACGCGCAACCCGGTGGTGCTGCTGTCGGGCGTCTACCGCATCCCGGCGATGCATGGCCGCTGGCGCGCGGTGTTCACCAACACCTCGCCGATCGCTCCCTACCGTGGCGCGGGCCGACCCGACGTGAACTACATGATCGAGCGCCTGGTCGACGAGGCCGCGGCGAAGCTGGGCATGGACCCGGCCGACCTGCGCCGGCGCAACGCGATCGGCCTCGACCAGTTCCCGTACAAGACGCCCACCGGAACCACGTACGAGGCGACCGACGTGCCGGGCTCGCTCGAGAAGGCGGTGCTGCTCGCCGACTGGAAGGGCTTCCCCGCCCGCCGTGCAGCGGCGAAGGCGCGCGGCATGATGCGCGGCATCGGCATGGCCACCTTCATCGAGAACACCGGCGCCGGCGTGTTCCCGAAAGACCAGATCGACATCGAGGTCGATGCCAACGGCGTGGTGCATGCCTACACCGTTGCCCATGCGCAGGGGCAGGGGCACGAAACCACGTTCACGCAGGTGATCGCCGATGCGATGGGCATCGATACTGCGAACGTGCTGCTGCATGAGGGCGCGCCCGACCATGTGCTGATCGGCAACCATACCGGCGGTTCGCGCTCGCTGGTCGGGGCCGGCAGCGTGTGCAAGCTCGCCGGGCTGAAGCTGGTCGAGGTCGCGAAATCGGCGGCCGCTGCGATGTTCGACACCGAGCCGTCGCAGGTCGACTACGCCGCTGGCACCCTGACCGACCGCGTCAGTGGCAAGTCGACCACGCTGGTCGAACTGGCGCGGCGTCCGGAAGGCCTGAAGACCCAGGCCGAGGCGACCATCGGCTCCACCTTCCCGACCGGCTGCCATATCGCCGAAGTCGAGATCGACCCGCTCACCGGCACCACCGAGATCGTGTCCTATGTCGCGGTGGACGACTGCGGCCATGCAGTCGACCACACCATCGTCGAAGGGCAGGTGCATGGCGGCGTGCTGCAGGGCGTGGGCCAGGTGTTCTGCGAGAAGGCCATCTACGACGAACAGACCGGCCAGCTGATGACCGGCAGTTTCATGGACTACACGATGCCGCGCGTCGGCATGCTCAAGCACATCGTGATCGACGAGAACTGCATCCCGAGCAAGATCAACTCCCTCGGGGCCAAGGGCGTCGGCGAGTCGGGTTGCACCGGTTCGATTTCCGCGATGTCCAATGCGATGGCCGACGCACTGCGTCCGCTCGGCGTGCCCCCGATGGACATGCCGTTCACGTCCAGCCGCGTCTGGCATGCGATCACTGCTGCCGGCGGGCTGAAATGATCGCCCGCATACCGACCGTCGCACAGAAGGAGCACTGAATGTACGAATTCGAATACGTGCGGCCGAAGTCGGTCGCGGAAGCAGCCGGGTTTCTTGCGGCCAACGGCGATGCGCGCCTGATGTCGGGTGGCATGACCCTGCTGCCGACCATGAAGCAGCGGCTGGCACAGGCTTCGCACCTGGTGCATGTCGGCCCGCTCGGCGAGCTGAAGTCGATCACCCGCGAAGGCGACACGCTGGTCGTCGGTTCAGCGGCCACGCATGACCAGGTGCAGGAATCCGAAGTCGTGCGTTCCGCCATCCCCGCGCTGGCGAAGCTCGCGCGCGGCATCGGCGATCCGCAGGTGCGCTACATGGGCACGATCGGCGGCTCGATCGCCAACAACGACCCGGCCGCCGACTATCCGGCGGGCGTGCTGGGCCTGGGCGCCACCGTGGTCACCCACCTGCGGCAGATCGCCGCTGACGACTACTTCCAGGGCCTGTTCAGCACCGCGCTGGCTGAAGGCGAGATCGTCACCGCGGTGCGCTTCCCGGTGCCGCGCCGTGCGGGCTACGTGAAGTTCGCACATCCGGCCACCGGCTATGCGATGGCTGGCGTGTTCGTGGTCGAGACCGGCAGCGGCGTGCGGGTGGCCGTGACCGGCGCCGGCAATGGCGTGTTCCGCTGGGCCGAGGCCGAGGCGGCACTGGCGAAGTCGATGTCGCCCAATGCTCTCGACGGGCTCGCGCTCGATGCGTCGCATTTCTCCGAAGACATCCATGCCACCCGCGAGTACCGGGCACAGCTGTGCCGGGTGATGGCGGCGCGCGCGGTCAACGAACTGCTGGGCTGAACGACATGAGCCGAATCGAACTCACCCTGAATGGCAAGGCGGTCGCCGCCGACGTCGAAGACCGCACGCTGCTGGTGAACTTCCTGCGCGATGCGCAGCAGCTCACCGGCACCCATGTCGGCTGCGACACGAGCCAGTGCGGTGCCTGCACCGTGCTGGTCGACGGCCGGGCGCTCAAGTCCTGCACGCTGCTGGCGGTGCAGGTCAGCGGCGCGAAGATCACCACGATCGAAGGCATGGCCAGCGGCGAGGCGCTGCATCCGGTGCAGCAGGCGTTCTCTGAATGCCACGGCCTGCAGTGCGGCTACTGCACGCCGGGCATGGTGATGGCCGTCACCGATCTCCTGCGCCGGCATCCGCAGCCGACCGACGAGCAGATCCTGCACGGGCTCGAGGGCAACATCTGCCGCTGCACGGGCTACATCAACATCGTGAAGTCGGTGAAGCGGGCGTCGGAGTTGATGGCTGCAGGCTGATCGGCAGCATTCGCAACGCTTCCCGTAACGGCTGGCGCGGCAGCGCCCGCACACTCCTGAATCTCATCGATCAAGTGCCGGCAGGCGAGATCGTCGATGGTATTGCCAGCGTGCCCGACATGCCAAAACGTGGAGTCTCTGGAACTCGAGCCATGGGGTCCCTCCGATCGGAGTTGCTGTCCCTGATCGCCAGCACAGCCAGGGATTTCATTTCTGAACCGAGCAGTTCCCTGGACGCCAACATCAACCGCACCCTGGCGGCCATTGGTGAACTGTTCGACGTCGACCGGGCCTACGTCTTCGAGTACCGCGCCGCGCAGGGTGTGGTGTGCAATACCCATGAGTGGTGTGCCCCCGGCGTGGAGCCGCAGATCGAGCACTTCCAGGGGCTGCCTGTTGACCTGGTCCCATGGTGGATGGATGAGATGCGGGCCGGGCGGGCCGTCAACCTCTCCAGCCTCGACGACCTGCCGCCAGAGGGCGAAAGCACGCGCGAACTGCTCGAGAATCAGGGCATTCACTCGCTGCTGGTGCTGCCACTGGTCCGTCGTGGCCAGCTCGATGGCTTCGCCGGCTTCGACCACGTGCGTGGCAGCCGCTGCTGGAGCGAGGAAGAGGTGGCGGTGCTGCGGATCGTGGTGAGCAGTTTCGCCCAGGGCTTCGAGCGAAGGCAGATCGATCAGCGCCTCGAGCAGATGGCCTTTGAAGATCCGCTCACCGGTCTGCCCAATCGCGCCCTGCTCGGGCGGCGACTGGAGGAAGCCCTGGCGAAAGCGCGCCTGAGCGGCCGACTCCTGGCCGTGGGCTACCTCGACCTTGACGCCTTCAAGCGGGTCAACGACCGCTATGGCCACGCCGTCGGCGACAAGTTGCTCGCCGTGATGGCCACGCGCCTGCGCCAGAGCATGCATCCCGGCGAGACAGTGGCCCGTCTGGGTGGTGATGAATTCGTGGTGGTGCTGCCCGAGATGGAAAGCCAGCAGCTGCTGCTGGAGCGGGCCGAAGCTCTCCTGGGCGTGGTCGCCGAGCCCTGCACGATGAGCGACGGCTATTGCGTGGCGATGGGCACCAGCCTCGGCCTGCGCCTCGTGCCCCCGGATGACGCCGATCCAGACCTGCTGCTGCGCCAGGCTGATCAGGCCATGTACGCCGCCAAGCGCGCGGGTGGCAGCCGCATTCACATCTTCGATGCCAGCTTCGAACAACGTGAGCATCTGCGCCAGGCCCGCATCCTTGCCATCCGCTCCGCCATCGGCAAGGGTGAACTGCGCCTGTTCGTGCAGCCAATGGTCAACCTCGCCACCGGCAGGGTGTTCGCGGTAGAGGCTCTCGTGCGCTGGGCCACTGCTGACCAGGGTCTGCTGCTGCCGGGGGAGTGGCTACCCCTGATCGAGCACGATCCCGCCATCCTCGAGCTCGGCGACTGGGTGATGGAGCAGGCGCTCCACTGGGGCTCCCGCTGGCTGGATGCCGGCCTGTGCGAAGCGATCAGCGTGAACGTATCAGCCCGCGAACTGCTCGATCCAGCCTTCAGCACGCGCCTCTGTACCCGCCTGCGCAGTTATCCCCAGCTGCCGACCGGAGCCCTGCGGCTGGAGGTGCTGGAGTCTGCGGCCATGCATGACCTCGACCAGGTGAAAGCCACGATGCGCGCCTGCCGCGAAGCGGGGGTGAGCTTCGCCCTCGACGATTTCGGTACCGGTTACTCGTCGCTCGCCTACCTGCGCCAGCTGCCGGTTTCGTTGCTCAAGATCGATCGTTCCTTCGTGCAGCAGATGCTGAAGGAGCCGGGTGACGCGTCGATCGTGCGCGGCGTGATCGATATGGCCCATGCCTTGGGGCTGCGCTGTGTTGCCGAGGGCGTTCAGACGGCGGTCCATCAGGAGCTGCTCAAGGGGATGGGATGCGAGTTCGCTCAGGGTTTCGGCATTGCCAGGCCGATGCCTGTGCAGCAATTCCCGGCCTGGGTGAAACGCTACTCGGGTGGCGGAGGGGCGCCGATCCGTTCAGCCCCGTAGCCGGAGCCGCACTGATCAGGCCGCACCAGACAGCCCGAGCGGGTATCGATCGGTTCCATCATCGCTGGGCCACCTCCCGGAA
Source organism: Burkholderiales bacterium (assembly GCA_044351195.1). Lineage (GTDB taxonomy): Bacteria > Pseudomonadota > Gammaproteobacteria > Burkholderiales > CAIKXV01 > CAIKXV01. The sequence continues at coordinate 222 of JBILGF010000130.1, read as the reverse complement.
GCTGGGACCCACCATCTTGCGATCGACTGCGTGACATCCGGTGCAGCCGTAGGTGGCCAGCAGCGTCTGGACATCGCGTGATCCGCCGGCCGACGAGCGCCTGGCCAGGATGAGTCCGACGACTACGGCGAACGCCCATGCGAGGTAGGCGATCGTGAGGATCAGCTTCCAGTGCGCGGAGAAGAAAGCGCCGGACTCGGCGAACGCGGACGACAAGCGCCG
>JBILGF010000129.1:0-7681 GCA_044351195.1 Burkholderiales bacterium | reverse complement strand
TTGCCGTTCCTGGTCGTGCGTTCGCTGGCCGACTTCGATCGCGCCGAGGCCGCGTCACTGGTGCCCGGCATCCTGAAGGTCAGCCGCTTCGGCTACGACGGCAAGGGCCAGGCGCGGGTGCGCAGCCTCGACGAGGCACGCACCGCGTGGACCGCGCTGGGTGGGGAGGCCTGCGTGCTCGAGCAGTGGCTGCCGCTGGCGCGCGAGCTTTCCGTGGTCGTCGCGCGCGGCTTCGATGGCGAGGTCCGTACCTTTCCGGTGGCGGAGAACCATCACCAGCACGGCATCCTCGACGTCAGTATCGTACCGGCGCGGGTGCCCGAGTCGCTCGCTGAACAGGCGCGCGCGAACGCCGTGGGCCTGGCCGCGAAGCTGGACTACCGGGGCGTGCTCTGCGTCGAATTCTTCGTGCTCGACGACCACCGGCTGCTGGTGAACGAGATCGCCCCCCGGCCGCACAACAGCGGCCACTACACGATCGATGCCTGCGTCACCTCGCAGTTCGAGCAGCAGGTGCGGGTGCTGGCCGGCGTGCCGCTGGGCGACACGTCGCTCCATTCGCCGGTGGTGATGGTCAACATCCTGGGCGACGCCTGGTTGCATGCCGGGGGCGAACCCGACTGGTCGATCGTGCTCGGGCATCCGCGCGCGAAGCTGCACCTGTACGGCAAGCGGGATGCACGCGCCGGGCGGAAGATGGGACACTACAGCGTGCTCGCCGACTCGCTCGACGAGGCACTCGCGCAGGCCCTGGACATCCGTGCGCAGCTCAGGCCGCTGGCGCAGCCGGCACAGCCGATCCCTGCCGGCGCGCTGGCCTGATCGCCCGGCTGCCGGCCAGGCATGCCAGACCCACGGACCCACGGACCCCGAGCCTTGAAGGCCTGAATCAGATGAGCAAACCGCTGGCCGAATCCTCGTTGAAGAGCCTCGAATTCCTGCATCGAGGCAAGGTGCGCGACCTCTATGCGATCGACGCGAACCGGTTGCTGGTGGTGCAGACCGATCGCCTGTCCGCGTTCGACGTGATCCTGCCCGACCCGATCCCCGGCAAGGGGCAGGTGCTGACCGAGCTGTCGACGTTCTGGTTCCACCGGCTCTCGCCGGTCGTACGCAACCACCTGCTCGACGACGATCCGCTGTCGGTGGTCGCCCCGTCCGAGCGCGACCAGGTCGCCGGCCGTGCGATGGTGGTGCGCCGCCTGACGCCACTGCTGGTCGAGGCGGTGGTGCGCGGCTATGTCGCCGGCTCGGGCTGGAAGGATTACCAGGCCACCGGTGCGATCTGCGGCGTGAAGCTGCCGCCCGGGCTGGCCCAGGCCGAAAAGCTGCCCGAGCCGATCTTCACCCCGGCGAGCAAGGCGCCCAAGGGCGAGCACGACGAGAACATCACCTTCGACGAGGTCGAGCGCACGATCGGCGCCGCCATGGCTGCGAAGGTGCGCGCGGTGTCGCTCGCGCTCTATCGCGAGGCCGCTACGCATGCGCTGGCGCGTGGCATCATCATCGCCGACACCAAGTTCGAGTTCGGTACCGATGCCGAGGGCGGGCTGTGGCTGATCGACGAGGCGCTCACACCCGATTCGTCGCGCTTCTGGCCCGTGGCCGAATACCGCACCGGCATCAGCCCGCCGGCGTTCGACAAGCAGTTCGTGCGCGACTGGCTGGAAAGCGTGCACTGGGACAAGCGCCCGCCCGCACCTGCGCTGCCACCCGACATCCTCGAGAAGACCGCCGCGAAGTACCGCGAGGCGCTGCGCCTGCTCGTCTCTGAATGATCGTCCCGGCCACGCCGGAGGCGCTCGCGCGTGCCGCGCAAGTCCTGGCTGCGGGGGAGGTGGTCGCCTTTCCGACCGAGACGGTGTACGGGTTGGGGGCGGATGCGGCGAACCCCCGGGCGGTCGAGCGGGTGTTCACGCTCAAGCAGCGACCAGCCGACCACCCGTTGATCGTGCATGTCGGCTCGGCCGATGCGGCGCAGGCCTGGGTGGCGGAGATGCCGCCGCTCGCCCGGCGCCTCGCCGCGCGGTTCTGGCCCGGGCCGCTCACATTGATCCTGCGCCGCGCGCCGGGCGTGGACACCACGGTCACTGGCGGCCAGGACACCATCGGCCTGCGCGTGCCGTCGCATCCGGTGGCGCTCGCGCTGCTTGCCGCGTTCGCGCAGGTCGGCAGTGGCGCGATCGCCGCCCCGTCGGCCAACCGCTTCGGCCGGCTGAGCGCGACGCGCGCCGCGCATGTGGTCGAGGAGTTCGGCGATGCGCTGCCGATGGTGATCGATGGCGGCGACAGCGACGTGGGTATCGAATCGACCATCGTCGACGTATCGGCGGGCCGCGCGGTGCTGCTGCGCCCTGGTGCGATCGGCATCGAACAACTCGCCGAGGCGCTGGGCGAGCTGCCGGCGATGCGCGATGCGCAGTCGCCGCGCGCCTCCGGCACGCTGGCCTCGCACTATGCGCCGCAGGCGCAGGTGATGCTGGTCGAGGCTGATCTCGTCGCCGAGATCGCACGCTTCCTCTCCGGTGACGGCCGGTCGGTGGCCGTGCTCGCACGCACCGCTGGCGCGCCGCTGTTCGAGGCCGGGCCGGCATCCCCGCGCTGGCACCGGGCGCCCGCCGATGCTGCCCGCTATGCGCACGACCTGTATGCCGTGCTGCGCGCGCTCGATGCGCCGGGCACCGACGTCATCGTGGTAGAGCGGCCTCCCATGGATGCGACCTGGTCTGCCGTGCTCGACCGCCTGCAGCGCGCGGCCGCCGAGCGTCCGACGACCGCCGGCACTGGCGTCCGCGCGCCGGGCGCTGGACGATGATCTGGATCGCCGCCTACCTGCTGTCGGGCGCCTTCGTCGGGTTGCTCGCCGGGTTGCTCGGCCTGGGTGGTGGCATGACGCTGGTGCCGATCCTGTCCGCGCTGTTCGCGGCACAGTCGATGGCACCCGGCTATATCGTGCATCTGGCGCTGGGCACCGGGATGGCCTCGATGGTGTTCACCTCGTTCGCCAGCGTGCGGGAACACCACCGGCTCGGCTCGGTCGACTGGAATGTCGTGCGGCGGCTGGTGCCAGGCATCCTGCTCGGCTCGTTCGCAGCCAGTGCGGCCAGTGGCTGGTTCAGCCAGCACACGCTGGCCGTGGCCTATGGCGTGATCGCGGTGCTCGGCGCCGGGCACCTGCTGCGCAGCTCGCGCCCGCAGGCGGCGCGGTCGCTGCCCAGCGTCGGTTGGGTTTTCCTGTGGATGTTCGGCATCGGCATCATCTGCGGCCTGATGTCGGCCGGCGGCGCATTCCTCACCGTACCGTTCATGGTGTACTGCGGCGTGGCGGTGCGCGCCGCGATCGGCACTGGTGCCGCGCTCGGCTGGCCGGTTGCGGTGTTCGGCACGATCGGCTACGTGATCAGCGGCTGGTCCGCGCCCGGCCTGCCCTGGGGCTCGCTCGGCTTCGTCTACCTGCCCGCGCTGGTGGCCCTGGTGGCCGCGAGCATGATCTCGGCGCCAATCGGCGCGCGCCTGATGCACCGGCTGCCCGTGCTGCTGCTGCGCCGGCTGTTCGCGGTGCTGCTGATCGGGCTCGCGGTGAAGATGATGTACAGCTACGGCTTCGGCTGAGCCGGACACGCGCGGACGTCGGGCGCTGTCACTCCCGCCGGCTGCGCCAGCGCGCCCGCAGATCGAGCAGGTGCGCGACCAGGGCCAGCATCAGGAACAGGGCGATCGGCCCCGCCTGCGGCGGGTCGGCCAGCGCGAAGCGAAGCGCGAGGAACAGTGCCGCCCCGGCGCCCACCGCCGTGAACACCTGCAGCGGTGGCAATCCGCGACCGGTGAACGCCCGACAGGCAAGCAGCACCGCAAGCTCGACCACCATCGCGCCGAGGATCCAGTCGATCGCACTGCCGCTGGTGATCCAGCGGTCGAGCCCGCCGATGCCAGTGCTCAGGCGCGCACCAGCCCCAGCAGGTGCGCCAGGTCCTTGAAGAAGATCCGCACGTGCGCCATCGGTTTCTTGCGCGTGAGCTTCTTGTTCATGTACGACTCCCAAGTCAGCTTCTGCACGTCCTTGTCGCGGCAGATCGACACGAAGCGTTCCCGCCGACGGTCGGAGCTGTACCAGAACTTCTGCATGATGCCGAGGATGAAGAACACCTTGCCATGCGCGCGCATGAAGCGCTTGCGGGCACCCGCCAGCTCGCTGGCGCGGCCGGTTTCCAGGAACGCCTGTACGGCATCGGCCGCGAGCCGGCCGCCGACCATCGCGTAGTAGATGCCTTCACCCGAGGCCGGAGCCACGACGCCCGCGGCATCGCCGGCGAGTATCACGTCGCGCCGGTTGTCCCAGCGCTTCATCGGCTTCATCGGGATCGGCGCGCCTTCGCGGCGCAGGGTCATCGCACCGCCGAGTCCGGCTGCATCGCGCAGTGCGCTGGTCGCGCTGCGCAGCGAGAAGCCACGCAATGCGGTACCGGTGCCGATGCTGGTGGTCTCGCCGTGCGGGAACACCCAGCCGTAGAAATCCGGGGACAGCTTGCCCTGGTAGTAGACGTCGCAGCGCGCCGGATCGAACTTCGGCGCGTTCACTGCGTCGGCGCCGACCGGCGAGCGCACGATCTCGTGGTACGCATACACGTAAGGTGCAGGCGCGACATCTGGCAGCGCGCTGCGCGCCACGACCGATTGCGCGCCGTCGGCCCCGATCACCGCGCGTGCACGCACGGTGCAGGCCGGGGCGTCGCTGTCGTCGCCCTTCGTGCGCAAGTGCACCACGGCCATGCCGTCGGCGCCGCGGTCGATCCGGTCGAAGGTCCCGGTGATCCGCTCGGCCCCGCAGGCGCGTGCGCGTTCGCGCAACCACTCGTCGAACACGTCACGGTCGACCATGCCGACATAGCCGTCGTCGATCGGCATGTCCACTTCCTGGTTGCTCGGCGACACCATCCGGGCCGAAGTCACATGCGCGACCAGCAGGGAATCCGGGATCTCGAATTCGCGGATCAGCGCTGGCGGAATCGCCCCGCCACAGGGCTTGATTCGTCCGGCGCGGTCGATCAGCAGCACCGACCGGCCCTTGCGGGCGAGGTCTGCCGCCGCGGTGGCGCCGGAAGGCCCGCCGCCGACCACCACCACGTCGTACTGGGTGTGCTGGGGTACCACTGCCCAGGCAGACGCTGCTGCCGTGCGTGCTTCCCTGGATGCCGTCTCGTGCGAGCCAATCATCTTGAAACTCCCCTCGGGATCGTCAGTCGATCATTGAGAAAAAGGCAGGAGGACTACCGGTTCATCGACCGTTCAGTCCGGGTTTCAGTGTGTGCGCGAGTCCACCCTCGAAACCGCGCTCCGGCAGCGCGCAGGCCGCGCCGCCAGTTGCTTCCATGGCATCCGGCACCCCCGTCGCCGCAGGACTGCGGGCCACGATGCCGATGCGCGCTGCAAGTACGGCGGCCACGACGAACAGCACCGCCTCGATCGCGAACACCGTGGTGTAGCCGGTGATCACAGACCCGGTGGCTGCCCAGATCAGGTCGCAGAGCATGGCCCCGACGAAACCGCCGGCCCCGAACGCGATGGCCTGCGACGCGCCCCACAGACCCATGCGTATGCCTTCGCGCGATGGCGGACCCTCGCCGGCCAGCGCCATCATCGAGCCGATCGCGGCGACCGCGAAGGCGCCGTTGCTGGCGCCGAGGAAGAACACCGTGGGTTTCAGCGGCCAGTCGCCTCCGACATGGCCCGCGACGACCAGCAGCGACAGCGCGAGCGCCGAGCTGATGCAGCCGCCGACTGTCCATGCGGCGAGGGAGCCGAAGCGGCGGCTTCGCTTGCCCAGCGTGGTGGCGACCGCGACCAGTACCATGCCGAGCAGCACGCCGCCGTTCTGGACGCCGGCGAGCTTCGTCGACTCGCCCACCGTGTAGCCGAAGACGATGCCTGCGAACGGCTCGAGGATCAGGTCCTGGGCGCTGAAGGCGAGCATCGAGATGAACACGAAGACCGTGAAGCGGCGTGCGCGGGTATCGGCCCACGCTTCGGCCAGCGCGGCCCTGAACGGCTGAGCATCCCGGCGGCTGCCTTCGCCGGGCGCGGGGCCGGCGTCCGCGCTCGCCGACGAGACCGCGCCGGGGCGGGACTCGATGCCATGCACCGCTACGAGCGTCAGCACGAAGGCGATCGCAGCCACGCAACTGGTGATCGCCACCAGCCGCATCGGCGTGAACGGGTCCAGGAAGTGGCCGACCGTGGCAGCGGTGATGATGAAGCCGACGATCATCATCATCCAGACGATGGTGGCTGCGGCACCGCGCCGTTCGGGCGCGACCTGCTTGGCCAGCAGCGTGAGCAGGGAAGTCCCGGCTGCGCCGACGCCCAGCCCGATCATCAGGAACGACAGTACCGCGAATGCGATGCCCGGGCCGAGCTGGCTGGCCATCAGCGCCGTGGCCATCGACGCACCGATGCCACCGAGCGCCAGCAGGGCCATGCCCCCGATGATCCACGAGGTACGGCGGCCGCCGATGTCCGAGCCGTAGCCCATCCGGGGGCGCAGCATCTGTACCGCATAGTGCATCGCGACCAGCGCGCCGGGCAGCATCGCCGGCAGCGCCAGTTCCACCACCATCACCCGGTTCATCGTCGAGGTGGTGAGCACCACGATCGCGCCGAGCGCGGTCTGCACCAGTCCGAGCCGGACGATGCCCAGCCAGCCGAGTCCGTTGCCTGCCGTCGTGGTCATGCGGATGCCGCCAGCCCGTGGCGCAGCGCGAACGCGCTGACCAGCATGCCCAGGACGTAGAGGCTGACCCCGGTCGCGTTGTACCAGGGTGCCAGCCTGCGAGGATCCTCCAGCAGGCGGACCATCAGCGCGAGTTGCACCGCCAGGAAAACCGACACGATCACTGCATGATAGGTTTCACCCCAGCCCGAGAACAGCAGGGCGACCACGATGAACTGCGGCAGGGCCATCACCACGCAGGCCAGGCGCGCCGCGCGTTCCGGGCCGAGTCGCACCGGCAGCGAGCCGAGCTTCATCTGGCGATCGCCCTCGACCGACTTGAAGTCGTTCAGGGTCATGATGCCGTGCGCGCCGAAGCTGTACAGCGCTGCGAGCACGAAGATCCGGTAATCGGGCGTGGCACCGGCCAGCATCACCGCGGCGCCGGTGATCCAGGGCAGGCCTTCATAGCTCACCGCCACCGCACTGTTGCCCCACCAGCCGTTCTGCTTGAGCCGGAACGGGGGCGCGCTGTACATCCAGGCGAGGATCAGGCCGATCGTCGCGGCGCCCAGCACGAGCGGGCCAAGCCACCAGGCGAGCGCGAGCGACAGCAGTGTCCAGGTAATCGCGATGTACAGGCCCCACTGCCCGGGGATACGCCCGGACGGTATCGGCCGGTTCGGCTCGTTGATGGCGTCGACATGGCGATCGAACCAGTCATTCACGGCCTGACTGGTCGCGCAGACCAGCGGGCCGGCCAGCAGGATGCCGGCAACGACCGTAGGCCAGCGACCCGAGGCCGGCATGCCGGAGGAGACCGCGCCACAGCCGAAGGCCCACATCGGCGGGAACCAGGTGATCGGCTTGAGCAGTTCGAGGATCGCTTTCGGCGACGGCGCGTTCATCGTTCCCACAATAATGGGAGCGGTCGCGATCGTCAACTTGAATTTACAGTCGTACTGTAAACCTGAC
>JBILGF010000128.1:0-7686 GCA_044351195.1 Burkholderiales bacterium | reverse complement strand
TGGAGAAAACCGAGATGAGCCACACCGATCGCCCGCAGCCCGATGCACGCCGCCGCAACGTCGCCCTCGCCGGTGCTGGCGGGCTGCTGTCAACGCTCGTGGGCGGCTCCGGGATGTTACTGCCCGGCGCCGCAGCCTTCGCGCAGGCGCCCAAGTTCCCGGTAAAGCCGGTGCGCGTGATCGCCGGCTTCGCCCCGGGCGGAGCCCTCGACCTGAATGCGCGTATCGCGGCGCAGGCCATCCAGGAGCAGCTCGGCCAGCCCGGCATCGTCGAGAACCGCGCCGGCGCATCGGGCGTGATCGGCTCCGAGCACGTGATGCGCGCAGCCCCCGACGGCTACACCCTCCTTCTTGGCGCGGCCGGCACGCACGGCATCAACCCCGTGCTGCAGAAGCTGTCCTACGACCCGATAAAGGACTTCACCCCGGTGTCGCTGGTGTCCTCGGTGCCCCATGTCCTGGTCGTGCACCCCTCGTTGCCGGTGAAGACCCTGCCCGATTTCGTGAAGTTCGCACGCGCCAATCCCGGCCTGAACTACGCGTCCTCCGGAACCGGAACGATCCACCATCTGGCCGCCGAGATGCTGCGTTCGATGATCGGCGCGCAGTTCGTGCATGTCCCGTACAAGGGGGCGGGTCCGGCGATGGCCGACGTGGTCAGCGGGCAGGTGCCGTGGATGTCGATCGAGTACGCCCCAGCGGCACCGATGATCAAGGCGGGCAGGCTGCGTCCGATCGCGCTGGCGACGCCGAAGCGGGTGGCCGGCATCGACCTGCCGACCTCGGCCGAAGGCGGCGTGCCCGGCTGGGAAGTCACCAACTGGTACGCGGTGTTCGCCCCGGCCGGCACCAGCCCGGAGATCGTCGACACGCTGTCGAAGGCCATCGCGCGCGGCCTCGGTTCGCCCGAGGCCCGGGAGCGCCTGTCCTCGCTCGGCGCGATCCCCATCGGCGGCAGCCCGGCGGAGCTTGCCGCGCTGGTGAAATCCGAACTGACCCGCTGGTCTGCGATCGTCAAGGCTGCCAACGTCAGGGTCGACTGATCCCCGGCCTGGTCATCGCACCGGCGGCACACCGAACCGGGCCGCGGCAGCGCGCCGTTCGGTAGCCAGCCGCCGGTCGGCTACAATCCGCGCTCCTGCGGGCTTCGCCCGCGCATGCGGGTGGTGCCCTCGTCGCCCGCGCACGACCGGGATCGCACGCATGCCTACACCTTCTGCCCGCAGCCGACTGCGCGAACGACTCTCCAGCGGGTCGCTGATCGTCGCGCCCGGCGTCTACGACGCCTTCGGCGCCCGCCTGACCGAGATGGCCGGCTTCGAAGCCGTCTACATGACCGGCAATGGCGTGTCGGCCAGCCTGCTCGGGCGCGCCGATGTCGGGCTGATCGACCTCACCCTGTTTTCGCAGCATGCCCACCGCGCCGCGGCCGCCGTCGATATCCCGCTGATCTGCGATGCCGACACCGGCTACGGCAATGCGGTGAACGTGCGCCGCACAGTCGAAGAGTTCGAGGCCGGCGGCGTCGCCGCGATCCACCTCGAAGACCAGGTGATGCCGAAGAAGTGCGGCCACATTCCCGGCGCGCGGCCGGTGGTGTCGCTGCTCGAACACGCGAAAAAGATCGAGGCCGCCGTCGCCGCCCGGCGCGATCCGGATTTCCTGATCATCGCCCGCACCGATGCCGCCGGCGGATTCGGCCTCGACGAGGCGATTGCCCGGGCACAGGCCTACCGGTCTGCCGGTGCCGACGTGATCTTCGTCGAACTGAAGAACAGTCCGACGGTGCTCGACGACATGAAGCGGGTCACCGGCTCGGTAGATGCGCCTGCGCTGGTCAATGTCGAGGAGAGCGGTCCGCTCGGCCAGCTGACCGCGACCCAGTTGCAGGAACTCGGCTTCCGGATCGCGATCTACCCGGGGCTTGCGCGCTACGCCGCAGGCTTCGGCATCCGGCTCGCGCTCGATACGCTCCGGCGCGACGGCAACACGAAGGGTGCGCGCGACCGCATGCTGTCCTTCAAGGACTACAACGAAGCGCTCAAGCTCGACGACATCGTCGAATGGGAACAGAAGTACCTGCCCCCCGCCGGCTGACCCACCGCACCCCGACAACCCGGAGTCCCCAGCTATGCCGACCCTGATGCTTTCGAAGAACTTCATCGACGAACATGCCGAGCGGCTGGCACGGATCGAGAAGGCGAACAACACGACTTTCGAACTCGTGCGGCTCGACCCGAAGCTCGTCTACCTTCCCGACGAGGTCGCCTCGCGCATCGACGCCGGCTTCCTGTCGCGCGACATCCGCTTCGGTTCGATGTCGCACGCGGGGCATTACGAACCCGTCCCCGAGGCCTGTCCGCACTTCTTCAAGCCGATCGACCAGTCGAAGGGCTTCAAGTGGCTGCAGATCGCCAGCGCTGGCATCGACCGGCCGATCTACGCCGAACTGATGGCGCGCGGCATCCGGGTATCGACCGGCGCCGGCACCCATGCCGAACCGATTGCGCAGACCACCATCGGCGCGTTGCTGATGCTCTCGCGCGGATTCACGAAGTGGCTGCCGGCGCAGCGCGAGCACCGCTGGCATGCACTGCGCGACGGCGAGGCGCCGAAAGACCTGCGCGGCCAGACCATGGTGATCGTCGGCGTGGGCTCGATCGGCGGCTTCACCGCGCCGATCGCCAAGGCCCTCGGCCTGAAGGTGATCGGCGTGCGGCGCAGCCCGAAGCGGGCCGACGACGTGGTCGACGAGATCGTGCATCCGTCGAAGCTCGACGAACTGCTGCCGAAGACCGACTGGCTGATGCTGTGCTGCCCGCTGAGCGACGAGACGCGCGGCATGATCGATGCGCGGCGACTCGCACTGCTGCCGAAAGGCGCGCACCTGATCAACGTCGCGCGCGGCCCGGTGGTGGTCGAGCAGGACCTGATCGCCGCGCTGCGGTCCGGCCACCTCGGCGGCGCCTACCTCGACGTGTTCGAGACCGAGCCCCTGCAGACGGAGTCCCCCCTCTGGGACATGCCCAACGTGATCTGCACGCCGCACAATTCATCGACCTCCGACGGCAACGAAGGCCGGGTGGCGGCGATCTTCCTGGACAACCTCGACCGGTGGTGCAAAGGCGCGCCATTGATCAACGAAGTGAAGGCCTGACCGATGGCGACGTTGAACATCATCAGCGCGGGTGCGATGCAGGCGGTCGTCACGACCCTGATTCCCGTGTTCGAGAAGACCTCTGGTGCGACGGTTTCGGCCACCTATGGCGCGGTCGGCCAGCAGAAGGCACGTGTGCTCTCCGGCGAACCGGCCGATGTGATCCTGCTGACCCCGGAGATGCTGGACGATCTCGCGGCCACCGGCTGGGTCGTACCCGGTTCGCAGCGCACGCTCGGCCGGGTCGGCATGGGCGTGGTGGTGCCGAAGGGCCATCCGGCGGTGGATGTGTCCACGCCGGACACGCTGCGTGCCGCGATGCTGGCGGCCAGCGTGGTCGTCTATCCCGATCCGCAGATCGCATCGGCCGGGCGCAACTTCGACAATGCGCTGATCAAGCTGGGCATCCGCGACGCGCTGGCCGACCGTATCCGCCATTTCCCGAACGGCAACGTGTCGATGACCTGGCTCGGCGAACAGCGCATCCCGGGTTCGATCGGGGTCACCCAGGTGAGCGAGATCAAACCGATCCCGACCGTCGACCTGCTGCCCACGTTCCCTGCCGAGCTGCAGGTGATCACCGCCTACGGCGCAGCCCGTGCCGCGAAGGGCGGTGAACCCGCGCTCGGCCAGGTCTTCTTCGACCTGCTGTGCTCCGCGCGCGGGCGCGAGGTGATCGTCGGCGCAGGGTTCACGCCGGTCGACTGACGCGGAACGACTGACGTGCAACGACTGACGCGCCACGACTGACGCGCGCGGCTGACCGGGCGCCCCGGATGCAGGAGATTTTCTCCCCAACTCTGCTAGAGTCCCGGTCAAATAATGACAACGAATCCTGGGGAGTGAAAATGACATCAGCTGTCATGAAGCATGCATTCGTGCGTCGGGTGCTTCTGCTGGGCGCATCGGCTGCCCTGATCACGCCGCTTGCAGCCCTGGCCCAGCCGGCCTTCCCGGCCAAGCCGATCCGGCTGATCTGTCCGTTCACACCCGGCGGGCCAACCGACCAGACCGCACGCCTGCTGGCGCAGAAGGTGACCGAGGCCTGGGGCCAGCAGGTGATCGTCGAGAACCGCGGCGGCGCCAATGGCAACATCGGCATGGAGCTCGCCGTGAAGTCGCCCCCGGACGGCTACACCTGGGTGATCGCGACGGTCGGCACGATCGCGGTGAATCCGTCGCTCTACAAGCTGCCGTTCGACATGCTCAAGGACTTCGCGCCGGTGATCCACCTGACCAGTTCGCCGGCGGTGCTGGTGGTCAATCCGGCGCTGCCGGTGAAGTCGGTCAAGGAACTGATCGCGCTCGCCAGGAAGCGGCCCGGCGAACTCACCTTCGGCTCTTCCGGAAACGGCGGGCTGGGGCACATTTCCGGTGAGATGTTCAAGCAGCTCGCCGCGCTGGACATGGTGCATGTGCCCTACAAGAGTTCTGCCCCGGCCCTGATGGATCTGCTCGGCGGCCAGACGTCGATGCAGTTCGAGAACACGATCAGCGCGACGCCGCATATCCGCAGCGGTCGCCTGCGTGCGCTGGCCGTCACCACCGAAACCCGCTCGCCGGTGCTCCCGGGGGTACCGACCATCGCCGAATCCGGCCTGCCCGGCTACGCCAACAATTCGTGGAACGGCATCCTGGTGCCCGCCGGTGTGCCGCGCGAGATCGTCACCCGCATCAACGCAGAGCTGGTGCGTATCCTGAAGGAACCCGACGTGCGCGACCGCCTGACCGGGGTCGGTGCAGAGATCGCCGGCAGCACGCCGGAGGCCTTCGGCGCGATGATCCGCTCGGAGATCGACAAGCTGGCGAAGGTGGTGAAGACGGCGAAGGTCCGGATCGACTGAGCCCGCCGGCCCGACCCATGCAGCGCGGCAACCGCCGGCATCATTTGAGCCCCCGGCGCTGCGGGAGTAGAGTGGGCGGGTAGCCGGACATCATCCAACCGCGGCCAGGCCACGCCGCGATCCCGAGGAGACAGACATGACCCAGTCGCGCGTGCCCGTGCACCACATCAACATCGGCTGCCGCCGTTCAGACCTGCCGAAGATCGAGACGTTCTACGAAGGGCTGCTGGGCCTGAAGGTCGGCTATCGCCCGCCGTTTCCGTCGGAAGGCATCTGGATGTACGACGGCGACCACCCGCTGCTCCATGTCGTCGTCCGTTTCCCGGAAGACTGGACGGGCATCGACGAGGCACATTCGGGCTACGACCACACCGCCTACCACTGCGTCGGCATCGACGACTATCGCTCGCGCATCAAGGCCCTCGGCGTCGAATACGAAGAGCAGCTGGTGTCGACCAATGCCTACCAGGTGTTCACCAAGGATCCGGTCGGCAACAAGGTCGAGCTGATCTTCCCGGACGAGACCGTGGCCAACGGCGTTGCCGAAGGCACCCTGTCGTCGTCGCAGTTCGGTACCCGGACGAAGATGCCCGAAACCGTCTGATTGCCAGCCGGCCGTACCCCGAAGCCGCGGTTCGGTAGAATCGCGGCTTTTTCACGCCCGTTGCGCGCCGTGGACTGCGCGCCACGTGCCCCCCGCATGCCAGGAGCCGCACATGGAAGAAGTCACCCGAATCCTCGCCCGCTATGTCGTCGAGTCGCGTTTCGAATCGATCCCGGCCGCCACCCGCCACCATGCCACGCGCACCTTCGTCAACTGGCTCGGCTGCGCGATCGGTGGCTCGCACCATGAGGGCATGGACATCGCGCTGGCCGCGCTCGCGCCGATGGCAGGCGCAGCCCAGGCCTCGGTGCTCGGCCGCACCGAGCGGCTCGACATCCTGCATGCCGCGCTGCTCAACGGCATCAGCTCGCACATGTTCGACTTCGACGACACCCATCTGAAGACGGTGATCCACCCGGCCGGCCCGGTGTGCTCGGCGATCCTGGCCCTGGCCGAGCACCGTCCGGTCAGTGGCGAAGACTTCGTGCACGCGCTGGTGCTGGGCGTCGAGGTCGAGTGCCGGATCGGCAACTCGGTGTACCCGAACCACTACGACACCGGCTGGCACATCACCGGCACCGCCGGCGTGATGGGAGCGGCCGCCGCCTGCGGCAAGCTGCTCGGCCTGAACGAACAGCAGATGGTCTGGGCACTGGGCATCGCCGCCACCCAGTCCTCCGGCCTGCGCGAGATGTTCGGCACCATGTGCAAGCCGTTCCATCCAGGCAATGCCGCGAAGAACGGCCTGATGTCCGCGCTGCTCGCCGAGAAGAACTTCACCAGCTCGAACCGTGGCATCGAAGCCCCGCGCGGCTTCGCCCATGTGCTGTCGACGAAGTTCGATCCGGCCGAGATCATCGACGGCCTGGGCAAGACCTTCGAGATCGACCTCAACACCTACAAGCCCTTCGCCTGCGGCATCGTGATCCACCCGATCATCGATGCCTGCGTGCAGCTGCGCAACGAACACGGGCTCACCGGCGACGAGATCGAATCGGTGCTGGCGAAGGTGCATCCGCTGGTGCTCGAACTCACCGGCAAGAAGACGCCGCAGACCGGCCTCGAAGGCAAGTTCAGCGTCTACCACTCCGCTGCGGCCGGCTTCATCTACGGTGCGGCCGGCGAGCGCGAGTACAGCGATGCGGTGGTGCGCGATGCGAAGGTGGTCGCGCTGCGCGACAAGGTCACCGCGGTGGTCGACGCCACGATGCACGAAGACCAGACCCTGGTCGAGGTGAAGCTCAAGGACGGCCGTACGCTGAGCAAGTACGTGGAAGCGGCCATCGGCAGCCTGAAGCGGCCGCAGACCGATGCCGACCTGGAGGCGAAATTCCGCGGGCTGGCCGAAGACGTGCTGCCCAAGGCGCAGGTGGACAAGGTGCTGGGCCTGGCGTGGAAGGTCGGCGCGCTGGCCAGCGCCGGGGACGTGGCCGCAGCAGCGCGCCAGTAGGGCGAGAGGCAGACCCTCCCCCGGGCAATCGCTGTCGCCCGGGGCAGTGAAGCGACGGCAGGCACCGGGCGGCGCGCGCGCCGGCCGGTGCCGCGTCGTCAGGCCGGCCGGCGCGGCACCAGCACGTTGGCGACCAGTTCCTGCATCACCTCGCGCTTCTGGTTGTAGGTCAGCGTGCGCAGCTTGACGATCCCGCGATCCGGCCGCGAGCCCGACGGACGGGCTTCGAGGATCTCGGTGACCGCAGTCAGGATATCCCCCGGGCGGGTCGGCGTCGGCCAGCGCAGCAGTTCGATGCCCAGGCCGACGCGCCCGCGGTCGTCCGAGCGCATGTCGCCCCCGATCACCAGCTTCATCGTCAGGGCGGCGGTGTACCAGCCACTGCCGATCAGGCCACCGAAGATCGACGCACGCCCAGCCTCGGGATCGGTATGCATCGGCTGCGGATCGAATGCCTGGGCGAAGCGGATCATCTCGGCCTCTTCCATCGTCACCGTACCGGTGGTGAAATGCCGCCCGACCGTCATGTCCTCGAAGTAGATGGCCCCGTCCGGGGCACCCGCGGTCTCGTCGTTCAAATCGCACTCCTGTCTGCATTCATCGCATGGATTCCGGCTACGGCTGCCGGCTG
>JBILGF010000127.1:0-7707 GCA_044351195.1 Burkholderiales bacterium | reverse complement strand
CGCTGGACGTTCGACCACAAGCCCGACGACGTGTTCTGGTGCACCGCCGATGTCGGCTGGGTCACCGGGCATACCTACGTGTGCTACGGCCCGCTGGCGGTCGGTGCCACCCAGGTGATCTTCGAGGGGGTCCCGACATGGCCCGATGCCGGGCGCTTCTGGCGGATGATCCAGGACCACAAGGTCACCCTGTTCTACACGGCGCCGACGGCGATCCGTTCGCTGATAAAGGCGGGTGGCGACCTGCCGTCAAACTACGACCTGGGCAGCCTGCGCCTTCTGGGTACCGTCGGCGAACCGATCAACCCCGAAGCCTGGATGTGGTATCACCGGGTCGTCGGCGGCGAGCGCTGCCCGATCATCGACACCTGGTGGCAGACCGAGACCGGCGGACAGATGATCACCCCGCTGCCGGGCGTGGTCGCGACGAAACCGGGTTCATGCACCCTGCCGCTGCCCGGCATCATGGCCGCGATCGTCGACGAGACCGGGCAGGACGTCGAGGACGGCAAGGGCGGCATCCTGGTGATCAAGCGGCCCTGGCCTTCGATGATTCGCACCATCTGGGGTAATCCGGAGCGCTACCGCAAGAGCTACTACCCCGACGACTTCCAGGGAAAGTACTACCTCGCTGGCGATGGTGCCAACCGCGACCTCGACGGCTACTTCTGGATCATGGGCCGCATCGACGACGTGCTCAACGTCTCCGGGCACCGCCTGGGCACGATGGAGATCGAGTCGGCCCTGGTGGCCAATCCGCTGGTGGCCGAGGCCGCGGTGGTCGGAAAGCCGCACGCGATCAAGGGCGAGGCGGTGTGCGCCTTCGTTGTCCTGAAAGGCCAGCGCCCCGAGGGCGCGGAGATCGAAGCACTCGCGCGGCAGCTGCGCGACTGGGTAGCCCACGAGATCGGCCCGATTGCCAAGCCCGACGAGATCCGCTTCGGCGACAACCTGCCGAAGACGCGCTCGGGCAAGATCATGCGCCGGCTGCTGCGCTCTCTTGCGAAGGGCGAGGACATCACCCAGGACACCTCCACACTGGAGAATCCGGCGATCCTCGAGCAGTTGAAGCAGGCGCGGTAGCGACCGACCTTCGCAAAGGACGCCGTGTCGGTCGGGCCCGTCTTCGCGCCGGCTTCTGGCGCTGCCGCGGCAGCACTCGCCGCTGCCACGGCCAGCTTCCTCCGCAACCAGGTTCCGTTCGACCGGATGCCCGAGGGGCAGATACTGCGCCTGGCCGCTGCGGCCCACATCCGCTACTGGCCGCCCGGGCAGACGCTGCTCGCGCCCGACGACGGCCCGCCCTCGCATGTCTGGATCATCCAGCGCGGCCGGGTCGAGCGCCAGGTCCCCTGGGCCCTCGCCAACCCGGGCGCGACCGACGAAACCCTGCAGGCCGGCGAGCTGTTTCCGGTCACCGCAGTCCTCGACCGGCGGCCTGTCGCCTGCACCTACCGTGCGATCGGCGACGTGTTCTGCTACCAGATCGACGGCGATACTTTCCGCGCGGTGGTAGCCGAGAGCCCGCCGCTGCAGGCGTTCTGCTCGCAGCGGCTGCGCACGATGCTGGAGCAGTCGCGCGCCGCGCTGCAGGCGCGCTGCAACGAGGCCTCGAGCGGCGAGCAGTCGATGACCACCGCGCTCGCCGAACTGATCGGTCGCACGCCGCTGGGCTGTGCACCCGACACGCCGGTGGCCACGGTGCTCGAGACGATGCGCCGCGAGCGCATCGGTTGCATGGTGGTCGTGGACGCTGGGGCGCACCCGGTCGGGATCTTCACCGAACGCGATGTGGTCGACCGCGCAGCCCGAGGCCTGCTCGATCAGACTGCGCCGGTCTCGGCCCTGATGACCACCGGCGTGCACAGCCTGCCGATCGATGCCACCGTCGGCGACGCCGTGCTGCTGATGGTGCGCCATTCGATGCGCCATGTGGTGGTGTTGCGCGACACCCGGTTCGCCGGCGTCGTATCGCAACGCGACGTGTTCGCGCTGCAGCGGGTGTCATTCTTCCGGGTCGTGCAGCGCATCGACGGCGCCGGCGACCTTGCTGCCCTGGCTGCCGCAGCCGGCGACATCCGGGTGCTCGCCCGCAACCTGCTGGCGCAGGGCGTGGCGGCCGAGGCGCTGACCCGATTCGTGTCGGAGCTGAACGACCATGTCGTGCAGCAGGCGCTGGCACTTGTTGCCGCCGGGCATGCGCTGGACGACCTCGCATTCGCGTGGCTGTCGCTCGGCAGCGAAGGGCGGCACGAGCAGACCATCGCCACCGACCAGGACAACGGAATCGCATTCCTGCTGCCAGGCGGCGTGACCGACCTCGATGGGCTGCGTGCGCGGCTGGTCGCGTTCGCAGGCGAGGCGAACGCGGCGCTCGACCGCTGCGGCTTCCCCTTGTGCCGGGGCGAGATCATGGCCGGCAATCCGCGCTGGTGCCTGTCGATCGACGAATGGCGCGCGCTGTTCGCCGACTGGCTGCGCAATCCGGTGCCGCAGGCGCTGCTGGCGGCCAACATCTTCTTCGACCTGCGTCCGATCGGCGCTGCGCCCGCAGCGGTGCTGGCGCTGCGCGACTGGCTTGTCGATGCCGTACCGCCGCGCAAGGCTTTCCTGCAGGCGATGGCGCACAATGCGCTGGAGACGCGGCCGCCACTGGGCTGGTTCGGTGGCCTGACCGGCAGCGGCCGCGGCGATCAGCCGGAGGCGATCGACCTCAAGCTGCACGGCGCGCGCATCTTCGTCGATGCGGCACGCATCCTTGCCCTGGCCAACGGAGTCGCCGAGACCGGTACCGCCGCCCGCCTGCGCATGCTCGCCGATCGCGGCGTGCTGCCCCGGGACGAGGCCGACGCTGCGATCGACGCCTTCCATATCCTGCAGCAACTTCGCCTGCGACTGCAGTTCGGCGACCCGGCCGGCGTCTCCGGAAATCCGAACGCCGTGCTGCCGGAGTTGCTGAACACCTTCGACCGCCGCGTGCTGAAAGAGGCGCTGATCCAGGCGCGCCGCCTGCAGCAGCGGCTGGCGGCCGATTACCAGGCCTGACATCGGCGATGCGCTGGCTCGAACGCCTGCTCAACCGCATTCCGGCGTCGGACGCAGCCCTGCCTGCCCGCTTCGCGGTGATCGATACCGAGACTTCCGGCCTCGACGCCAGCCGCGACCGGCTGCTCTCGATCGGTGCGGTCGGGGTATGCGAGGGCCGGATCGACCTGGCAGACGGGTTCTACGCGGTGCTGCGCCAGCCGGCGCCGACCGCGGGCGAGGACATCCTGATACACCGGGTCGGCACCGGCGAGCAGTCGGCCGGTACCGACCCGGGCACGGTACTCGAGGCCTTTCGAAACTGGTGTGACGGCCGCTGGGCGGTCGGCTTTCACGCCGGGTTCGATCGCCGGATGCTCGAACGCACGCTGCGCGAACACCGGCTCGCGCCGCTGCGGCTGGGCGGCTGGATCGACCTCGCAGTCATCGCGCCGGCGCTTCTGCCCGGGCGACTGCGCCCGGACGGCAAGACCCCGGTGTCGCTGGACGACTGGCTGGCGAGCTTCGGCATCGACGACTGCGAGCGTCACCATGCGCTGGGAGATGCGCAGGCCACCGCGCAGTTGCTGCTGCCGGTACTGCATGCCGCACCGGCGCGCGGCCTCGCGCACCCGGCGTCGCTGTGCGCCGAAAGCGAGGCGGCGCTGAAGCTGCGATCGATGGGCTGAGCACGCACGCCGCGAGCGCGGCGTTCACCGCGCCTCAGGCCCTGCCGAGGAAGCGCAGTGCGTTGTCGCGGAAGAAACCCTGCCGGGCGTGGGCATCGGCCGTCGTGGCGCCGAGCGTCTTCACCGGATCGGGATCGCCCAGCGTGAACGGATAGTCGCTGCCCGCCACCACCTGCGTCGCACCGAAGCGCGATGCGACCAGGTCGATCAGGCCGGGGTCGAACATGATGCTGTCGTACCAGAAGCGCTTCGCGTACTCGAGCGGATCACGTGGCAGCGAATCGCGTGCCGGCTTGTTCAGGTGCCAGGCGCGGGACAACCGGGGCACCATGCCGACGAAGGCGCCACCGCCATGGCTGAAGCACAGGCGCAGGCCGGGATGCCGTTCAGCCATGCCACCCGTGACCATCGAGGCCGCTGCCAGGGCGACATCGGCCGGAAAACACACCGCCTGCTCGGAGAAACTGCCGACGTTGCGCTCCTTGCCGGCCGGCCGCAGCGCGTGCACGAAGACGCACGCGCCCTTCGCCTCGGCTGCCGCGAAGAAAGGTTCGAAACGCGCATCGCCGATCGACACGCCGTTCACATGGCTGGCAATCTCGACGCCGGGAAACCCCAGGATGTCGACCAGATACTCGAGTTCGGCCAGCGCAAGATCGATGTCCTGCAGCGGCACGCAACCCAGCCCGGCAAAACGCGCCGGATACCGGGACACCATGCCGGCGATCTCGTCGTTGAGATAGCGGCAGAGCACGCGGGCATCTTCGGCCGGCAGCCAGTAGGACAGCAGTTCGGGCATCGGCGACAGGCATTGCAACGCGATGCCGGTGCGGTCCATGTCGGCCAGACGGTCCTCCAGCGTGAAAGTGCTGCGATGGACCGTGCGGTACACCTTGCCCCGGATCATCACATGGCAGTGGCAGGCGTCGGCCGGTGCCATCGACGGCCATGGCACATCCACGTTGCGTCCGATGTAGGCCGGGAACTTTCCGGGGACGATATGGGTATGCACATCGATCGCGTTCATTGCCCGATGTTAGCAAGGACAGCGGCGGCTGGCGTATCATCCTAGGCTCGCAGCAAAACAGCGGAGAGATGGCCGAGTGGTTGAAGGCGCTCGCCTGGAAAGCGGGTATACGGTCAAAAGCCGTATCGAGGGTTCGAATCCCTCTCTCTCCGCCACTGCGACCGATCGCCCCCCCGTTGGGACCGGCCGCAGGCGGTGCGGTCAGGCACGCCGATGACTGCAGCCGCTGAAACCGATGCGAAGCGGCTAGCGCGACTGGTGGCGCTGGTGTGCTTCGCGCAGGTGCTGGTGCAGATCGGCGCCTTCTTCTGGCCTGCGCTGATGCCCGGCATAATGCAGCGCTGGTCGCTTTCCAACAGCGAGGCCGGCTGGATCACCGCCGCGTTCTACGGCGCCTACATGGTCAGCGTGCCGGTGCTGGTCACGCTCACCGACAGGGTCGATCCGAAGCGCGTCTACCTGTTCGGCGTCGGCTGCACGGTAGCCGGCCATCTGCTGTTCGGCTGGCTGGCAGAGGGCTTCTGGTCAGCGCTGGCGCTGCGTGCGCTGACCGGCATCGGCTGGGCAGGCACCTACATGACCGGCCTGAAACTGCTTTCCGACCGGGTCGATCGCCAGCTGATGTCGCGCGCGGTGACCGGCCATGCGGCATCGATCGGCGTCTCGGGTGCAGCCTCCTTCGCCTGTGCCGACCTGCTCGACGGCCTGTTCGGCTGGCGCATCGCGTTCGCCATCGTCGCCGCCACCGCGGCCATGGCCTGGCTGCTGATCGCATGGCAGGCCCCGGCACAGGACAGGACGGCCGCAGCCACGGCGCCCGCCGATGGCGGTTCGCTCTACGATTTCCGGCCGGTGCTGGCCAACCGATCGGCAATGGCCTATGCCCTCGCCTACTGCGTACATACCCTGGAGATGAACGCGATCCGCGGCTGGGGCGTGGCTTTCCTGGGCTATGTCGCGCTGGCCGCGGGCGGCGCATCCGCGCTGCTCGCGCCGACCACGGTGCTGACCCTGCTCGCGCTGGCCGGCACGGTCGCCAGCATCGCGGGCAACGAAGCCTCGATCCGGATCGGCCGCCGCCGGCTGGTCACCCTCGCCATGGCAGGTTCGGCCCTGTTCGCCGGCAGCGTCGGCTGGCTGGGCACGGGCAGCTACCTGGTGGCCGTCGGGCTGGTCTTCCTCTGGGGCATGGTGGCCTGGCTCGATTCATCCTCGCTCACCGCAGGCACTGCCGGGACGGCCGATCCAGCCCGGCGCGGCGCCACGCTGGCGATTCATTCGATGCTGGGTTATGCCGGCGGTTTCGTCGGTCCGCTGCTGGTCGGCTTCGTGCTCGATCTGTCCGGCGGCATGTCCACGCTCGGCTGGAGCGCCGCCTTCGCATCGATCGCCGTGCTGACGCTGTCGGCACTGGTGGCGTTCACCCTCCTCCGGCCACGTGAACTCGAGGGCGAGCACGGCGCGCCTGCACCGTCTTCGCCGCGTCCCGGGTGACGCGCCCGGGACGGTGATCGCGGAGGCTGCGCGTCCCGCACGCCGGCGAGCATCAAGGACGCATGACCACCGGCTGGAACGACCGCGGCTGGTAGTCGAAATCGCGGCTGGCCGCATCGTGCGGGAACACCATGTCATCGGCCATGCGGCGCGCCATCTCGGTGTTGAAGTCGCGATAGCGGGGCAGCCACGAAAGGCACCACAGCGCGAAGCCGACGCCGGACACCGGCACCGGCAGCAGCCGGGCCGTGCGACCGAGGGCCGCGCAGATTCGCACCACCATGTCACGGTAGGCCAGCACCTCACCCCCGGACAGATCGTACGCCCGTCCGACACTGGCCGGGCAGGCAAGCACGGAAATGCAGGCGGCGGCGAGGTCGTCGGCATGCACCGGCTGGCGCAGGCCGCGCCCGTTGCCGACCAGCGGGAACATGCCGAAGCGCCGGATCGCCGTGGCGATCACCATCACGTTGCGGTCGATCCCTGCGCCGTAGATCAGCGTCGGGCGGAACAGCGTCCAGTCGATGCCGCGCTCGGCGCAGCTTCGTGCCAGCGCGGCCTCGCCGGCCTCGAGTTCAGCCGCCAGTTGCCGCTCACGCGGATGGGCCGATTGCGCCTTGGTGAATCGACTGGTCGACCCGAAGGCAATCACCCGGCGCACCGATGGCGCAGCCCCTGCGCCCAGTACCCGAGAGACCAGTTGCAGCGGCCCGAGGTGTATCCACGTATCGCAGCCGTCAGACCATGCCGAATCCAGCGGCCGCTCGAGGTCTGCCTGAATCCAGGTCGTGACGCCGTGGCCGGCCCATGCGGGGCCGAACACGGCTGCGGCTTCCGGACCGGGACGCCGTGACACGGCCATCACGCGCATCCCGCTGCCTGCCAGCCTCGGCAGCAGGAAGCAGCCCACCTGGCTCGCGGCACCGGTGACCACCACCGAGTGCGACGGGGCGGCATTCATGATTGTCCTGCCGTGCAGAACGCTATCGGAACCATCAGTGCAGACCCTTCCGTGTCCGCTGGCGCTGCAGTCGACCGGATCGACGTGCGCGGATTGTACCGGCTCCGGGTCGCCGTCACTCCCTGCTGAACATGAATATCCCGTTCTTCACGTCGACCCTCACCGTGTCCTTCGGACCGAAACGGCCCTCGAGCAGTTCACGGGCAAGCCGGTTCTCGATCTCGCCCTGAATGGCGCGCTTGAGCGGCCGTGCACCGAACACCGGATCGAATCCCGCCCTGGCCACTTCGGCGACCGCCGCGTCGCTTACCTCGAGCACCATGTCCATTGCGGCCAGCCGCTGCTCCAGCAGCTTGAGCTGGATGCGCGCGATGTTCGAGATGTTCGACTCGTCGAGCGCATGGAACACCACGATCTCGTCGATGCGGTTGACGAACTCGGGCCGGAAATGCGTCTTGACCTCCGCCATCACCGCGACCTTCACCACGCCGTAGTCGCTGCCCGACATCTGC
>JBILGF010000126.1:0-7739 GCA_044351195.1 Burkholderiales bacterium | reverse complement strand
CTTCTCGAACCTGGATGTCGAGATGCGCGAGCGCCTCGGGCAGGAAGTACGCGACATCCTCAAGCAGCAGGGCACCACGGCCATCCTGGTCACCCACGACCAGTCCGAGGCGTTCGCGGTCGCCGACGAGATCGGGATCATGCACCAGGGGCGTCTCGCGCAGTGGGACACCCCCTACAATCTCTACCACCGGCCTGCCAATCATGTCGTCGCCGACTTCATCGGCAAGGGCGTGTTCCTGGCCGGCACGGTGCTCGAAGACCACCGGATCGACATCGGCATCGGCAAGCTGACCGGCGACCTGCCGAGCGAATGCGGCACGGGTTGCGCCGACTGCGAAAACGCCTGTGATGTCGAGGTGCTGCTGCGTCCGGACGACATCGTCCATGATGATGCCAGCCCGCTCAAGGCACGCGTCGTGCACAAGGCCTTCCGCGGCGCGGACATCCTCTACACGCTGGCCTTGCCCGACGGTCGCGAAGCGCTGTCCGTCGTACCCAGTCACCATGACCACGCCATCGGCGAGCAGATCGGCATCCGCGTCGAAGCCGATCACGTGATCGTGTTCCGGCGCGAAGCGCGGGGCGGCGTGGCGCCCCTGCCCCGCACCAGCGCCTCCAGCGGGCCGCGCCCGGCGCAGTAGAGCCACGCCGGGGCCAGCAGGAAGGCCACCGCCCAGTAGGCGATCCCGAATGCGAACAATCCCACCGAACCGAAGGCGGGGCCGAGCGCCCCGGCAGGTCCGGCGAACAGCGCAGTGCAGGCGAGCGTGTGTCCGACGTAGAACGACATCGTCATCCGTCCCAGCGGCGCGAAGGCCGCCAGCCAGTGCGCGCGGCCGGCATGCCAGGCGCGCACCAGCGCGCATACGACACCGGCCGCGAGCAGCGGCCCGGTGAACTGGGTGGCGAAATCGATCGCCGACACGTCGCCCTCCGGATGGATGCCGATCCGCCAGCCGGCCAGGCCCATGTTCAGCAGAAACGCGACCGGCAGCAGCCAGTCGCTGCCGACCTGCCAGATACGTGCGCCGTGACGCCGACGCTCCAGCAGGCGAAGCCGACCGGCGATGACACCCAGGGTACCCAGCGCCAGCATCATCGGCAGCTGCCAGGGCAACTGGAAGAAATACGATGCGTAGGCGGCCTGGTGCAGGTCGAACACCTCTGACCAGCTGGCTGCCCGGGTCATCCAGTGCGACGAAACCGGCGACTGCGGCGCGCTCGACAACAGCCATATCCAGGTCGCGCCTCCGGCCACGAGCCATGCCGCCGTCCAGGCCAGGCAGGTTCTCCGGAGCCGGCCCAGCCGCTGCCGGGAAGTCGACAGCAGGAGCAGCCCCAGCGCTGCCAGCCACGACAGGATGTCTCCGAAATAGATGAACAGACCGTGCAGCACGCCCAGCACGCCCTGACGAAACATCTGGCTGCGCCGGCTGGCCAGCACCGCTTGCGGCGGCCTGCGGCCGTACCGGCGCGTGCGCATCGCCCAGCCGTAGCCGACCAGGAACATCAGCAGCGGGTAGCTCTTCGCCTGGAACAGCACGATGCAGACCGCCTGCACCGCCAGTGCGGGCATCGAATCGAACGGCTCGACCACCCCGGCCGGAGAGCTGAACACATGGGGGAAGGACATCGTGTTCACCACGAGCACGCCGCCCAGTGCGACCCCGCGCAAGCCGTCGACCAGGCGGTCGCGCCCGTTGGCAGCGGGCGCCGCCGCCATCAGGATCGTGCCGTCGGACCGGGCATCGACGCGCGGATCTCCTGTGCCAGTTCGTACACCGCCATCGCATAGTGGATCGCGCGGTTGTAGCGGGTGATCACGAAGAAATTATCGAAGCCGAGCCAGTACTCGGTGCCTCCCTTCATGACCAGCGGGAACACCATCGCGGGCAGCGCGCGGTCCAGCTCCGATGCGGGTACGAAGCCGGAATCGGCCAGGGCCCCGACCGTGGTGTGCGGCCGGATGCCGAGCTTCGCCTGGGCTTCGGCGGCGTCTGCAGGCGCCGATACGCGAACCGCGACCGGCCCGCCGGTCACCCAGCCGAAAACCCGGTAGTAGTTCGCGACGCTGCCGATGGCGTCGGGGGCGCTGCGGAACAGGTCGACCCGGCCATCACCGTCGAAGTCGACTGCGTACTTGCGATAGCTGGTCGGCATGAACTGCGGGATGCCCATCGCGCCGGCAAACGACCCGCGGGGTTGCGCCGGGTCGATCGCCAGGTCGCGTGCGAGCAGCAGGAACTGCTCGAGCTCGCCGCGGAAGTACTCGGCGCGCCGGGGGAATTCGAAGGCGAGCGTGGCCAGGGAATCGAGCACCGGGTGCGAACCCATGACCTTGCCGAACAGGGTTTCCGCGGCGATGGTCGCCACCACCAGTTCGGGCGGTACGCCGAACTGCGTCTGCGCACGGTCGAGGACAGCCGCATTGTCGCGCCAGAAACGCACGCCCCCGGCGATGCGTGGACGATTCACGAACGCAGGACGGTATTCGAACCACGGACGCGGCCTCGATTGCGCCTGCATCGCGCCCAGCACCTGCGGTTGCACGCGCACCTGCGCGAAGGATGCACGCAGTGCGTCGCGGTCGAAGTCGTGCCGCGCGACCATGTCCTCGATGAATGCCTCGGTCTCGGGAGAGAGGCTTCGCGGCGCAGGTTGCGCCGCTACCCGGGCCACCATCGCCGAGGAGGCGATTGCTGCAATCAACGTTCGGCGATTCATCCGTACCTGCGTATAAGGCCCTTGACCACTCCCTGGATCGTAACCCGCGCGGGTTCGAACACCAACGGTTGCAGCGCGGAATTTGCCGGGTGCAGGACGACGCGCCCGGCGCGCAGTTCGATCCGCTTCAGCGTCGCCGCTTCGCCATCGATGAGTGCGACGACGATCTCGCCATTGCATGCCGATGTCCGATGCTCGACAACCACCACGTCGCCGTCGTGGATGCCGTCGTCGATCATCGAGTCGCCACGCACGGTGAGCGCATAGCAGTTGTCGCGGCCCCACCAGCCGGCGCCGATCTCGATGGTCGCGTCATCTGCCACGGCATCGATCGGACGCCCGGCCGCGACACGCCCGAGCAGGGGCAGGATCGGCGTCTGCCGCTGCTGCAGGGCTTCGACCAGGGGCTGCGCCTTGCCTGGCCGGCCGGACGATTCCGCCCCCCTGGCGGACAGCACGACGCCCCGTTGCCGCCCGCGCATCGGCTCGACCAGCCCTGCCTGCACCAGCGCCTGGATGTGCTTGTGCAGGGAGCCGCGCGAGCGCAGGCCCAGAGACTGGCAGATCTCGCCCAGCGTCGGCGCCTGTGCGCGCCCGGGCAGGGTGTCGCGCAACCACGCGAGGAGTGCAGCCTGTCTGCGAGTCAGTGGATCGGGCATGAGGAAGGCGGCGCCGGGAGGCAGGCCTGGGTGGCGCATGGCCGGACAGCGGAGCGGACGAAGAACGGGGGGAGCGGCAGGACGGGAGGGCACGAGAGCTTGCCGCAATGCCGGTAGACGCAGTACGCCTGGATCCCATAGTATCGCGCAGAGAACCAATGGAGAACGATATGCCCGACATGACGCTCCCCGCACGGGCAGGCAACCCCGACGCGCCGGGCTCCGCGCGCACGCGGCGGCGGCGGGCCGACAACGACCAGCGCACCGAGGCTGGCGCACCCGCCATGGCCCTCGCGCCGCTGCTCTCGCGCCTGGCCCGCCGCTAGGGCGACCGGATCACCGCGCACCGGGTCGCGCCGGCACGCGAAGCGAAACTCGCGCCCTTCCCCGACGACCTCGACATGGCATTGCGCACCGCATTGTCCGCGCGCGGCGTCGAGTCCCTGTACAGCCACCAGCGGGCAGCCTGGGACAGCGTGCGCGGCGGCGCGCATACCGTGATCGTCACCCCGACCGCATCGGGCAAGACACTCTGCTACAACCTGCCCGCGCTGCAGGCGGTACACGAGTCGGGCGCGAAATCGCTGTACCTGTTCCCGACCAAGGCACTGGCGCAGGACCAGGTCGCCGAGTTGCTTGCGCTGAACGAAGCAGCCAGCCTCGGCGTGCGTGCATTCACCTTCGATGGCGACACCCCGGGCGATGCCCGCCAGGCGATCCGCACGCGCGGGGACATCGTGGTGTCGAATCCGGACATGCTGCACCAGGCCATCCTGCCCCACCACACCAAGTGGGCACAACTGTTCGAGAACCTGAAGTACGTGGTGATCGACGAGATGCACACCTACCGCGGCGTGTTCGGCTCGCATGTCGCCAACGTGATCCGACGGCTGCGGCGCATCTGCCGCTTCCACGGCTCCGATCCGGTGTTCATCCTCTGCTCCGCGACGATCGCCAATCCGGTCGAGCTCGCCTGCGGCCTCGTCGGGGCGCCGGTGCACGGCATCACCGACAACGGCGCACCGGCAGGCGAGAAGCATGTCCTGCTCTGGAATCCGCCGGTGCGCAACGCCGACCTCGGCCTGCGCGCGTCGAGCCGCTCGCAGGTCACCCGTCTGGCGCGCATCGCGCTGAAGCAGTCGCTGTCCACCATCGTGTTCGCGAACAGCCGGCTTGCGGTCGAAGTACTGACCAAGTACCTGAAAGACGTGTTCGACCCCGATCCGAGACTCGAGCCGCGCGTCGCGGCGTACCGCGGCGGCTACCTGCCGACCGAGCGGCGCGATATCGAACGCCGTCTGCGCGCCGGCAGCCTCGACTGCGTGGTGTCGACCTCGGCACTGGAGCTTGGCGTCGACATCGGCAGCCTCGATGTCTGCCTGCTCAACGGCTATCCGGGCACCATCGCCGGCACCTGGCAGCGCCTGGGCCGGGCTGGCCGGCGGCAGCGCACCTCGCTCGGCGTGCTGGTGGCGAGCAGCGAGCCGCTCGACCAGTACATCGTGCGCAATCCCGAGTTCTTCTTCGGTGCCTCGCCGGAACACGCGCGGATCGACCCCGACCAGCTGCTGATCCTGATGGAACACCTGCGCTGCGCGGCGTTCGAGCTGCCGTTCGAAGCCGGCGAGCGCTTCGGCGCGCCGCCGCTGGCAGAGATGCTCGACTACCTTGCCGGTGAGCGCGTGGTACACCGCGAGGGCGATCGCTGGCACTGGATCGCCGACAGCTACCCGGCGGGCACGGTGAGCCTGCGCGCGATTGCAGAAGGCAACTTCGTCGTCATCGACACCACCGATGGCGCCCGCAACGTGATCGCCGAGGTCGACTGGTCGAGCGCACCACTGACCCTCTATGAAGGCGCAATCTACATGGTGCAGAGTCGGCCGTGGCAGGTCGAGCGGCTCGACTGGGAGGGACGCAAGGCGTTCGTCACGCGCACCGACGCCGACTACTACACCGACGCGATCGATTACACGCGGCTGAAGGTCCTCGACGCCTTCGAGCAGGACGGCACCCGCGGTGCGTGTGCGGTGCGCGGCGAAGTGCACATCGTGCGCCGGGTCGCGGGATACAAGAAGATCCGTTACTACACGCACGAGAACATCGGCTACGGCGAGGTACGCCTGCCGGACAACGAGATGCACACCACGGCGGTCTGGTGGCGGCTGGAACCAGGCGTGCTCGAACATGCGTTCGAACGCCGCTGGCAGGCGCTCGACGGGTTTCTCGGTGCTGCCCATGCCCTGCACCATGTCGCCGCGCTGCTGTCGATGGCAGAAGTGCGCGACCTTGGCCGAGCCGTCGGCGATGCGGAGGGTCGGTGGCATGCGACGATCGACGCCGACGGCCACGGTCGCCTGCGCGCGCCCGACGGCCAGCCGCTCGGTGCGGACATGCTCGAAAGGGACATCGACGCCGCCTTCTCGCCCACCGTGTTTCTCTACGACAACCACCCGGGCGGCGTGGGGCTGTCGACGCCGCTGTACGACCTGCGCGAGCCGGTAGTCGAGCAGGCTGCGGCAATGATCAGAGGCTGCCAGTGCCTGCACGGCTGTCCGGCGTGTGTCGGTCCCATCCTGCAATCCGACGAGAAGCCTGGCCGTGACCCGAAGCGGCATGCGCTGGTCGTGCTGGACCTTCTCGGCGCAGACCGGCCGCGCACGCTGCAGCAGCCGTCCGGCGGTGGCGAGGACCGCGGCGTGTCCGCCGCGACGGCCGATGACGGATCGCTGCTGCCGCAGGGCCCGGACGCGCCGTGATCGGCAGCCTTGCAGGCCGCCTGGCACTGCTGTCCCGACAGGCAGGGCGCCCTACAGCCAGCGACAGCACGCCCGCCAGGACTGCACCCATTGCCATACCCCTCGCCCCAGGGCTGGCGGCTCCGCCGGACGTACTGCCGGGCGTACTGCAAAACACACTGCCCGCTGCGGCGGCGCTGCCTGTCTGCCCTGACCTGCATGCGCCGGCGCCGTCCTTCGCCGAGCGCATGCATCGGGTCAATGCGCGTGCGGCTGCGTTCGCGCGTCCTGCCGACGAGACCCTTGCCCGACGGCTGGGAGGCCGACCGCTTGCGCCCGGGCTGCTCGAGATCGAACACCGGCATCCACTGGACGCGGCACACGGCGATCGAACGCTCGCTGCACTGGCGGCCCCCTGCCTGGACTGGCTCACCGGCCCGCGCCCGGCCGACAGCCCGCGCGGTGAACTGGTGTTCATCGATACCGAGACCACCGGCCTGGCCGGGGGAACCGGCACGATCGCCTTCCTGGTGGGCATCGCCCGCGTGCGCGGGCCCGTGCTGGTGGTGACGCAGTGGCTGATCACCTGCTTCTCGGCGGAACCCGCGATGCTCCAGGCACTGGCCGCCGCGCTCCGGCCGTCGGCCACCCCTGCAGATGCAGGACCAGCCGAAATCGTCAGCTACAACGGAAAGTCATTCGACATACCCCTGCTCACGACCCGGCTCAGAATGGCGCGGCTGCAGGCCGCGCTGGCCGGCCACCCGCACCACGACCTGCTGCATCCTCTGCGCACCGCGTTCGCGCGCAGATGGCCGGACTGTCGCCTGCAGACGGCCGAACGGCTGCTGCTCGGCATCGAACGCAAGGATGACCTGCCCGGACACCGCATCCCGGCCGTCTGGGCCGACTTCGTGCAGTTTGGCGAGACGCGCGAACTCGATGCCCTGGTGCAGCACAACCGGATCGACCTGCTCTCGCTCGCGGCGCTGCTGCCGGCACTTGAGCGTGTCTACCTCGAGCCGGGCGCACCGGCATCTGCCCCGGCTGGATCCTTACTGCAGCCGGTGCCCGATTCCGCCGCCATCGCCCGCATGCAGCGCCGCCGGCGCCGCCCCGACTGCGCCCGCGCGCACCTGCTGGCCAGTCGGTCGGCGCTCGACGCCCGGGCAATGCATGAACTGGCCGACCTGCACCGTGCCCGCGGCGAGTGGGACCTCGCAGTGCCGATATGGATGACGCTCGCCAACGAAAACTCCGTCGCAGCCCTGGCATCGCTGGCGAAGTACCACGAGCATGTCTCGCGGGACTTCGACCAGGCCATCCGATGGTGCGAGGCGCTGTGCCGCGCAGCACCCGCCGACCCGGCACACCGCCTGAGGCTGCAGCGACTCGAGCAGCGGACCCGGCGGCGAGAGGCCCGCGCGGGCGCCCTGTTCGCCTGAACCGTCCACAGGGCCACACTGTCGGCAGCGGAAAAAAAACCGGACAGGATGTCCGGTTGAAGCCTCGTCGGAGAGATTCACACGCATCCACCAGGGGAGGAGCCCGGCGGACCCCTGTATTAACGCACATTGTTGGCTTTTATTGACGATTATTTTTGTCTGTTTTTTGTT
>JBILGF010000125.1:0-7808 GCA_044351195.1 Burkholderiales bacterium | reverse complement strand
GGCCGCGGTCGGCTGCCATGGCGCTGCCAGCGAAGCCGCGGCGAACCCGCGACGAACCCGCGATTCTCATCAGGTCCCGCAGAACGTCTGGTACACCTGCCCGTCCGGCACCGCCGGCTGCGCGTAATCGTCGAGCCCGTCGCGCGCCGCATACGGGTCGGCCAGCACCGCGAGCAGGCGGTGCATCGGCGCAAGGTCGCCCGTCGAGCCGGCGGCCAGCGCCGCCTCGACCTGGTGGTTGCGCGGGATGTAAGCCGGGTTGGCTGCGTGCATGCGCTCGAACACGGCCGGCAGTGCATCGCCCTGCCGCCCGAGCCGGGCCCGCCAGCGCGCATGCCATTGGCCGAACGCCGGGTCGTCAAAGACGGCGCCCGAAGGCAGGCCGTCGACCGCCAGCGCGCGGAAGGTGTTCGTGTGGTCGGCCCTGGCCTGCGTCATCCACGACAGCAGGTCGTCGCAGAGCGCCCGGTCGTCCGGCTCGCTGCCCGGCAGCCCGAGCTTGCGGCCCATCATCGCGAGCCAGCCGGCTTCGAAGGTGTCGGCCAGCGCATGCAGCACGGCCGTCGCCTGTTCGACCGCCCGCTCGCCATCGGCGTCGATCGACGGCAGGAGCGACTCCGCGAAGCGGGCCAGGTTCCACAGCATGATGCGCGGCTGGTTGCCGAACGCATAGCGGCCCTGGTGGTCGATGGAGCTGAACACGGTGGTCGGATCGTGGGCGTCCATGAACGCGCACGGCCCGTAGTCGATCGTCTCGCCGGCGATGGTGACGTTGTCGGTGTTCATCACGCCGTGGATGAAACCCACCCGCAGCCATTCGACCACCAGCGCCAGTTGCCGCTCGCCCACCGCCTGCAGCAGCGCGAGGCCGGGGCTGGCTGCATCCTTCAGGTGCGGGTAATGGCGGTCGAGCGCGTACTCGACCAGCGTCGCCACCAGCGCCGGGTCGCCTTGCGCGGCCGCGTACTGGAACGTGCCCACCCGCAGGTGGCTGGCGGCGACCCGGGTCAGCACCGCGCCCGGCAGCGGCCGCTCGCGGTACACCGGCTGCCCGGTCGCGACCACCGCGAGCGAACGGGTGGTCGGGATGCCCAGCGCCTGCATCGCCTCGCTGATCACGTACTCGCGCAGCATCGGCCCGAGCGCGGCGCGGCCATCGCCACTGCGCGAATAGCGCGTCGGGCCGGAACCCTTGAACTGGATGTCGACGCGCCGGCCATCCGGCGCGACATGTTCGCCGAGCATCAGCGCGCGGCCGTCGCCGAGCAGCGAGAAGCCGCCGAACTGATGGCCGGCATAGGCCTGGGCGAACGGCTCGGCGCCTTCGGGCAGGACCTTGCCCGAGAACAGCGCGGCGAGTGCGGCGTCGTCCATACCGGAGAAATCGAGGCCGAGATCGGCGGCGAGCGCGTGGTTGAGGATCACCAGCTTCGGCGCAGGCGCAGCCACGGCGCCCTGCTTCGAATAGAAGAGGCGGGGCAGGCGGGTGTAGGTGTTGTCGAAACGGAAGGCGGGCAAGGGAAAACCTGTTGGTGCGATTGTCGACCGAGAGAACTGTGCCGCTCGAAGTCTACGCGAGCGCTGGTCAGTGACGTCGCCAGCCCCTGAACGCAGGACCGGCGAACTGCGCTGGACTGGCACCTCGGTCGACCTGGTGTTCGGTTCGAACGCCCCGCTGCGGGCACTGGCCGAAGTCCACGCCTGCCGTGGCGCAGCCGCGGATGAACCGTGTCTGACCCGGGTTCCGGGTCAGCCGCGCCCGGCGAACGGCATCTTGGTCGCCATGATGGTCACGGTAAACAGGTTCACGTGCAGCGGCTGGTTGGCCATGTGCAGCACGGTACGGCCGACGTCCTCGACGTCGATCATCGGCTCGGCCTTGATCTCGCCGCTGGCCTGCTTCACGCCCTTGGACATGCGCGCGGCCAGCTCGGTCATCGCGTTGCCGACATCGATCTGGCAACAGGCGATGTCGTACTTGCGCCCGTCGAGCGCGGTGGTCTTCGTGAGGCCGGTGATGCCGTGCTTGCTCGCCGTGTAGGGCGCGGAGTCGGGCCGCGGCACGTGCGCCGAGATCGAGCCGTTGTTGATGATGCGCCCGCCCATCGGCACCTGTTCCTTCATCATCCGGAACGCCTGCTGGGTGCACAGGAAGGCCCCGGTCAGGTTGGTGTTGACCACCGCCAGCCACTTCTCGACCGGCAGGTCTTCCAGCGGCACGCCGGGCGCGTTCAGGCCGGCGTTGTTGAACACCAGGTCGAGCCGGCCCCACGCCTGCTTCACCGCGGCAAACAGTGCGGCGACCGATTCGGGCGAGGTGATGTCGGTGGGCACCGCGAGCACGCGCGTGCCGGCACCCGATTCCGCTGCCACGGCCTGCAGCATGTCGGGCCGGCGCCCGGCCAGCGCGACATGCCAGCCGTCGCGCAGCAGCGCGAGCGCCGAGGCGCGGCCGATACCGCTGCCGGCACCGGTGACGATGGCGACCCTGTTCGGCGTTCCCGTCATGCTTTCTCCTGGTTCGGACGGTGGTTCGAAGGCGCCTGGCCCGCGACCGCGGCTGCTACTGCGGCTTGATGCCGGCGTCTTTCACGAGTTTCGCCCATTTCGCCAGTTCCGCGCGAACGAAACGCTCGGCCTCGGCCTGCGAGCTGCCGACCGGATCGTTGCCGACCTTGGCGAGTGCGGCGCGGACTTCCGGTGTTGCCAGCGCCTTGACTGCCTCGGCATGCAAGCGGGCGACGGTGTCCTTCGGGGTGGCCGAAGGCACGAACAGGCCTTGCCACAGCTCGACCTCGAAGCCGGGGAATCCGGCCTCGACCATCGTCGGCAGCTCGGACAAGGCCGCGACGCGCTTCGGACCGGTGGTGGCCAGGCCAAGCAGCCGGTTGTCCTTGAAGAACGGGATGGCCGCCGCGATCGACGAGAAGGTCATCTGCACGTTGCCGGCGATCAGGTCGGTCATCGCCGGGCCGCTGCCCTTGTAGGGCACGTGCACGATGTCCTGCGCGATGCGCGACTTGAAGAACTCGCCCGCCATGTGCGGCGTGGTACCGATACCGGCCGAGGCGAACGACAGCGTGCCCGGCTTCGCCTTGGCGATGGCGGCGAGCTCGGCGACAGTGCGCGCACCGACCTTTGGGTTGATTGCCAGCACCAGCGGTGACGAGGTCACGATCGTGACGGTGCGGAAATCCTTCAGCACGTCATAGGGTACTTTCGGCTGCAGGCTCTGGTTGATCACGATCGCCGGATCCATCACCAGCATCGTGTAGCCGTCGGCACCGGCCCGGGCGGCGACCTCGGCACCGACCATGCCACCGGCACCGCCGCGGTTGTCGATCACCACGGCCTGGCCGAACTGCTCGGACAGCTTCTGCCCGAGCGTGCGCCCGACATAGTCGACAACGCCGCCCGGCGCATAGGGGACGACGATACGCAGGCTCTTGGACGGGAACGGCTGCGCCTGCGCGGCTGGAACCGCGTACGCAAACATCGCGCAGGCAACCGGGGCGGCAAACCGCATGGCATACGGGACGGCGCGCAGGGGACGCTTCACGGGCGGGCAGGTGGCAACGGTGGTTTCAGGCATCGCAAAGACTTTCCAGGGGAGTGGGATCGGCAGGCTGGCGGTAGCCAGGGCAGAACAGGACAGGAAAAGACAGGCAAATGCTACGCCAGAACCCTGTCACCGGACGGTCAGTCGCCACGCTCCGGACATGGGCCCGCCCCCGGTTCCCGTGCATGCAGCGCGGCCACCCGTTCGGCCAGCGTGAACAGCGGGGCATCCTGCACGCCGTTGGCGCGCAGACAGTCGACCGTCTGGAACAGGTATTCGGCCGCAGACCCGAGCCGGCCACGCGCGCGTGCGAGCACCGAGACCACTTCGTCGGTCGGCAGCTTGCCGGCGTACTGCAGGCCCCGGCGGTTGATCACGAAGGCGAGCGCCCGTACCGCCTGTCCGCCCGCGATCGCATTCACCCAGCGCGCCTCGTATGAACCCATGGTCATCTCGCGGCGCCAGATCAGGGTCAGTTCGGTGCGCACCAGATGCGCCGGGATACGGAATGCAAAGCCATGGCAGCGGCCGCCGTGCTCGAGCGCGAGCATCAGGCCCGGCTGTTCAGGCGACCCGCGACCCATGCGCGACCAGAGGCAGAACCGCCGGTGCAACCCGTGCACCAGGGCGGGGCGCCGCTCGTCGAAATGGAACAGCGGATTCCAGATCAGGGACCCGTAGGCGAACAGCCAGAGGTCCCGATCGTCGCCATTGCGTGCGATCGCCTGCTCGAGCGACGCGTCGAAGGCGTGCTGCGGCACGATCGGCAGTTCGGGATGAAACTGCTCGTACTGCCTGCGCAACAGGTCGGCTTCGAGGTCGGCACGGGAGAGGGACATGTCCGACATGCTAACGCGGCCGATTGCGTGGCAGTTGACCGGCCGAGCGCAGTGGCCGCCTGCCGGGGGGCTTGCCTCGCGTTTTTCACGGAGTACGATCCGAAGCCCGACATTCAGGAGACACCGATGGAACTGACCCTTTGCTACGCGCCGATGGCCTGCTCGCTGGTGGCGTACGTGAACCTGACCGAAGCCGGCGCGCCGTTTTCGGTGCGCACCGTGAACACCGGCGCCAAGGAACAGAAGAGCGCCGAATACCTCGCGTTCAACCCGAAGGGCAAGGTGCCCGTGCTGTTCGTCGACGGCTATCCGCTCACCGAGAACGTCGCCATCCAGCAGTTCATCGCGCGCAGCTTCCCGGCCGCCAGGCTGCTGCCGGCCGGCTTCGACGAGTTCAAGGCGATCTCGCTGATGTCCTGGT
This sequence comes from Burkholderiales bacterium, assembly GCA_044351195.1. GTDB lineage: Bacteria > Pseudomonadota > Gammaproteobacteria > Burkholderiales > CAIKXV01 > CAIKXV01. Next base: position 2,989 of record JBILGF010000125.1, on the reverse strand, counting down.
TTACCTCGACCATCCATCCGCACCTGACGCCCAACGCCCGTCCGGAGAATTACTGCGACATGCCGGAGGCCTTCGATGGCGTGAAGCGGGTCGCGCAGAAGCTGCTGTTCGAGGACCTCAGGATCGCCGAGGAACTGCTCGAGGGGCGCGAATGGTTCTTCGACCATTTCACCGCAGTGGACTCGTATTTCTTCTGGTGCTTCCGCCGGGCGGTGCAGTTCAACCTCGACCTGTCCCCCTTCCCGAACTGCCTGGCGCACATGGCGCGCATGCGCGAGCGGCCCAGCGTGCAGAAGGTCGAGGCCTACGAGAAGGAAGTGGCGGCGCAGTTCGCCAAGGCGGCCTGACCAGCCGAGCAGCTCAGCGCGGCGGCTGCTCGCCGTCGCGCGGTTTCAGCCCGTAGGGCTCGACCAGCTTCCAGACATGCGCCGGCACCATGTGCTGCAACCGGCGCGGCCGCTCGCGGCGCAGGTGCACCACCGATTCGAGCGCCTTCATCTCGACCCGGGTGCGCGCGAACTCCAGCCCGCGCGGGCCGATGCGCGGCATCAGGAAGTTGACCAGCGGGCGCAGCCAGCCGGGCATCCGGCGCAGCGGCAGCCCGCCGGCGGCGCGCTCGACATTGGCGAGGAAGCCCTTCACCGGCCCCTGCCGCTTGCCGGCCGAGCCGGGCGCAGCGGTCTGTATGGTGTCGCCGAGCAGGCCGAGCAGTTCCTCGCCGCGCGCGTTGCGCACCAGCAGCCACTGTTCGCCCTGCCCGCCCATGTAGCCGACGGTGATGTCGGCCAGCACGTTGGTGTAGTCGACGCAGGTACGGCAGGTGAGCGGAAAGAAGTCCGGCGGCAGCTTCGAGATCGGCAGGTCGAGGAAGGGGATCAGCTTCGTGCGCCCGTCGGTGAAGCGCAGCTCGACCCGGTAGTCGGCGCGGAACTCGAGGTAGGTGATGGTCGACGGATCGTCGGCCAGCAGGTCGAGGAAGGCGTGGAAGTTGGCCGTGGTCGTGTTGTCGGAGCACGGCGTGCCGATCACGTAGAGGCGCTCGAAACCCAGTTCCCGCTCGAGCGCACGCAGCGCATACACCTGGCACGGAATGCCGATCACCGCGAGGCGCCGGTGGCCGGCGGCAATCGCGGGCTCGAGCAGCGACAGCAGCGGCGCGTAACCCATGCGCATGCCGCGGCAGGCCGCCATGTCGGCGGCCGAGGTGACCAGCACCGGCAACGGGCGCCAGCGGTCGTGCGGATCCGGGGCCATGGTGAGCACTGCATCGACCAGGCCGCGCGCGAGCAACTGCTCGGCGATGCCGGTGGTGATGCCGGTCCACTGCGCCCCCTCGGCCGGCATCTTCATCGAGGCGCGCAGCATGCGGCGGAACGGGCCGAAATGCAGCTCGTCGATCCGGGCCGGATCACGGCTGCGGCCATGCACCTGCGCCTCGAGGCCCGGATAGTCGGGCCGGATGAACTGGCAGGCACGTCCGCAGCGTTTCGGATCGGACGAGCGCGAGATGCCGCAGTCGGTGCACAGGTCGCGTGCCGGTGCGGGTGCTGCCGCGGCCGCGCCAGCACAGGCGGACGAGGTTGCGGCGGCAGCTGCGGTCGGGGCGTTCAAGGTGTGTCCATTCTACCTGCCGCTTGCCGGCATCCGGAACCTTCATGATCGGGTCATGCGGGCTTGATAGCCTTTCCACTCCGCAACCGATACTCCCGTCCGATGCCGCTGCCCCTCCGACTCGCTCTGCTGATCGTCCTGTCCGCCGGCGCCGTTGCCACCACCTTCGCACAGGGCACCTACCCCGCGCGTCCGATCCGCTTCGTCGTGCCATTCCCGCCCGGCGGCGGCAACGACATCGTCGGGCGCATCGTGGCCGCCCGGCTGGCCGAGGTGCTCTCCGGCCAGATCGTCATCGACAACCGGGGTGGCGCCGGCGGCACCATCGGCACCGACATCGTCGCGCGCTCTGCACCCGATGGGCACACGCTGCTGATCAACAACATCAGCCTCGCGGTGAACGCGACGCTGATCCCGAAACTGCCGTACGACACCGCCAGGGACCTCGAAGCGATATCCCTGATCGGCCGCCAGCCCAACCTGCTGGTGGTCGCCAGTGCCTCGCCGGCGAAATCGGTGCGCGAGTTGCTCGAGATCGGCCGCGCGAAAGGTACGCCGCTGAACTATGGCTCGGGCGGCGTCGGTACCGCATCGCATCTGGCCACCGAGTACCTGAAGCTGATGACCGGCGCCTCGCTCACCCATGTCCCTTACAAGGGCCTCGCACCCGCCATCATCGACCTGAGCGCAGGCCGGCTCGACTTCATCATCTCGACGGTGGCCACCGCGCTGCCGCAACTGAAGGCCGGCAGGCTTCGCCCGCTGGCAGTGACCACTGCCACCCGATCGAAATCCTGGCCTGACGTGCCGACGCTGGACGAGGCTGGCCTGAAGGGCTACGCGTTCGACACGTGGTACGGGCTGATGTCTGCCGCGCGTACGCCGCGTCCGATCGTCGAGCGGATCAACCGGGCACTCGCCGACACGCTCGCGACACCTGCGGTGGTCGAGCAGCTCGCCCTTCAGGGTGTCGAGGCGAGCCCGTCTTCCCCGGCTGCCTTCGCCGCCTATCTGCGCGCCGAGATCGCGAAGTGGGGCAAGGTCATCAAGGCATCGGGCGCCACTGCCGAGTGAACCGGATCCGCATCGTATCGGGCCGCGACGAGAAGGGTCCGGCCTGCATCCTGGTCGAGACCGGTGCCCGCAGGCTGCTGCTCGACCTGGGCTACGGGCCCGATCCAGGGCGTCAGCCCGATCTGGCGGGCATCGGCGCGGTCGATGCGTTGCTGCTCAGCCACGGCCATCGCGACCATGCCGGATCGCTCGCAATGAAGGGCGAAGTCGGGGATCCACCGATCTGGTGCACGCCCGCGGTCGCCTCGATGCTGCCGCCGGGCACGCCGGCCTGCGCACTGCCGCTCACCGGCGAATGCGAAGT
>JBILGF010000123.1:0-7827 GCA_044351195.1 Burkholderiales bacterium | reverse complement strand
CGTGCCGGCGGCACGCTGCCTGCGTTGTCAATCACCGGCGACCCCGGCGCCCTGCACGACCATGCCGGCCTCTTCGGTTCCGTCGGCACTGGCACGCGCACGCCCGCTGCGGCTGCGCCGGCGCTTCGGTTTGCCGGACGCGGACTCGGGCAGCAGCATCTGCTCGCGCTCGGCCTCGCCGGCCCGCTGGAATCGGGTCCACCATTCGCCCACCTCGGCATCGACTTCGCCGCTCTCGCAGCGCAACAGGAGGAAGTCGTAGCCTGACCGGAAGCGCTCCTGCTCGAGCAGCCGGAACGGGCGCCGGCCGAAGCGCTGGTCGAAGCGTGGCTGCAGGAACCAGATCTCGCGCATCTGCGCGGTGAACCGGCGCGGGATCGCGAGTTGCTCGACCTGACGCGAGATGACGGAATCCATCGCCTCGGACAGTGCGATCATCGGTGGCTTGCCGCGTCCCGCAGGTGGCGCGTCGGTGCCGCGCCGCCATTGCGCCAGCACCTCGTGCCAGAGCAGCGAAGCGAACAGGAACGCCGGTGACACGCTCTTGCCAGCATTGATACGTGCATCGGTATTGGCCAGCGCGAGCATCACGAACTTCTCGCCGGCCGGCTGCTCGAGGATCACGTCGAGCATCGGCATCAACCCGTGATGGAGCCCGTCGTCGCGCAGCCGGTTCACGCAGGCGACCGCCCCGCCCGAGAGCAGCAGCTTCAGCATCTCGTCGAAAAGCCGGGCCGGCGGTACGTTCGCCAGCAGCGGCGCCAGTTCGCGGATCGGCGCACGCGTCGCCGCCTCGATCTCGAACCCGATCGCAGCGGCAAAACGCACCGCACGCAGCATGCGCACCGGGTCTTCTCGATAACGGGTGGCCGGGTCGCCGATCATCCGGATCTGCCGCTTGCCCAGGTCTTCAACGCCGCGGTGGTAGTCGACGATCTGCTCGGCCTTCGGGTCGTAGAACAGCGCATTGACGGTGAAATCGCGGCGCGCGGCATCCTGCTGCTGGGTGCCGAACACGTTGTCGCGGATCAGCCGACCGTGCTGATCTGCCTGCCGGGTGCCCGGACCTGCCTCGCCGCGCGAACGCGAGCCGCGCGGCCCGCGTGCCGGAACCGCCTCGGGCGCATCGAAGGCATCGCCCGCGTCCTCGCCTGCCGCCTCGAAGTCGGCTTCCGGCGGCAGCGAGCCGTCACCCCGGAACGTCGCCGTCTCGACCAGTTCCTGGCCGCACATCACATGCACCAGCCGGAACCGGCGGCCGATGATGCGCGAGCGGCGAAACAGCGCGGCGGCCTGCTCCGGCGTGGCATCGGTCGCGACGTCGAAATCCTTGGGTGTGCGCCCGATCAGCAGATCGCGCACGGCACCACCGACGACGAAGGCCTTGTAGCCATGGTCCTGGAGGGTGGAGGTCACGCGCAGGGCGCAGGCGCTGATCCGGTCGCGGCCGATGCCGTGCCGGTCGCGGGGGATGATCTCGGGAACGTTCCGTACTTCGGGCCGCGCGCCGCGGCTGCCGAATACGCGCCGCAGGAAGGAGCGAATCATGAAGGAAGGCTGCAGCCTTCGTTAAGCCAGAAGCCCGGAGTATACAACGGCCTCCCGCACCCCGGACGTGGCACGGTCGTGCCCGGCGCGTTCGGCCGCGACCGGCGCAAGGTGGCGCCCCGACATCGCCCTTCGCCGCGGCTGCAGCGTGACACCGCCTCCCGGTTCACCGGTTCAGGCCGAGGATCGGCCATCCCCGCTGTGTCGCAACCGCGCGCAGACGGTCGTCCGGATCGACCGCGACCGGATGCGACACGCGCTCGAGCAGCGGCAGGTCATTAGCCGAGTCGCTGTAGAACCACTGCTGCTCGAAATCGTCCATCGTGCTTCCGAGTCCCGCCAGCCAGGCCTGCACCCGCGACACCTTGCCCTCCCGGAAACAGGGAATGCCGGCGACCCGCCCGGTGAATGCGCCCTGGAAATCCGTCTCGGGCTCGGTCGCAACCAGGTGCGGGATGCCGAATGCATGCGCGATCGGCGCGGTGACGAAGGAATTGGTCGCAGTGACCACCGCACACAGATCGCCGGCATGGCGGGCCACCAGCCCGCGCGCCGGCTCGCCAATCATCGGCAGGATCCGCTGCTGCATGAAACGCGCGTGCCAGGCATCGAGGGTCGTGCGCGGATGGCTCGCCAGTGGCGCCAGCGCGAAGGCCAGGAACGCCATGATGTCCAGCGTCCCCGCCTTGTACTGATCGTAGAACGCCTTGTTGCGCGCCTCGTAGTCGTCGCGCTCGAGCACCCCGGTATCGATCAGGAACTGACCCCACTCGTAGTCGCTGTCCCCGGCGAGGAGGGTGTTGTCGAGGTCGAACAGTACGAGCTTCATCCTGGGGTCTTTCATGTCTGGCACCACGCCCGGCGTCGCACGGGAAGCGGCTGGCGGAATGTGCTGGTCGGGAACGCCTCAGCCCGGGCTGCGCAGCCATTCCCGGGCGAGCGGCAGCGTCAACGGTCTTTTCGCGGCGAGTGAATACTGGTCGAGGGCGTCGACCGCGGCCAGCAGGGTCGGCAGGTCGCGCGGCATGGTGTACAGGAGCCATTCGAGCACGTCCGCCCCGATGGACGCACCGCGCGCCTGTGCATGGGCGTCCATCGCTGCGGCCTTCTGCGTTTCGGTGAGCGGGTGCACCTGGTAGGTCAAGCCCCAGGACAGCCGGGTCACCAGGTCGGCGCGCAATGCAAGTGCCGCCGGCGGGCGCGGGCCGGACACGAGCAGGCTGCACATCGGATATTCCTGCCGCAGCGTGTTGTACAGATTGAACAGGCGCTGCTCGCCACCGGCATCCAGCGCATCGACATTGTCGAGCGCGAGGCGCGTGACGGCAAGACCCTGCGCGTCGGTCAGCAGTTCGATGCCCAGTGGGGCATCCGGCTCGCGCAGGTCCATGAAACGGCCCGCCCCGAAGGCCGGGGCAGCCGAGGCAGCCGGGGCACCGGTGGCCAGCCCCGCCCCTGCCACGGTGGCGGCATGCAGCAGATGGCTGCGGCCTGATCCGGGCACGCCCCAGAGGTAGACGAACCGGCTCTGGGCGGAGACGGCATCGCCGCGCAGCAGGTCGACCAGCTCTGCGTTGTCGCCCACGATGAAGTTGTCGAACGACGGCTGCGGTGCCGGAAGCAGGTCGAGCACGCGTTGCGGATGGCTCGCCGCGCGCACGGGGGCACGCGAACCATCGCCACGCGCCGCGCCGGCGCTGTCGCCCGCCGGCGCGTCCGGGACACCGTGATGCAGCGGCCCGGCCGAGGCACCGGGAGGCTTGGGCAGGAACGCCATCTCAGGCCTGGTAGAGCGGACTCGCCAGATAGCGTCCCCGCAGGTAGCGAAGCCAGACCAGCAACGCGGCGCTGGCCGGCAGTGCCAGCAGCACGCCGACGAACCCGAACAGCTGGCCGAACGCCAGCAATGCGAAGATCACCACGACCGGGTGCAGCCCGATGCGGTCACCGACCAGCCTGGGCACCACCAGATAACCCTCGATCATCTGCCCGGCGAAAAAGACTGCCCACACCCACAGCAGCGGTCCGAGCGCCTGGAACTGCATCACCGCGACGACGGTGCCGAGCGTGATGCCGAACACCGCGCCGACATACGGAATGAAGGTGATCAGGCCGGCGAGCAATCCGATGGCCACCGCGTACTCGACGCCGACCAGCCATAGCGCGGCCGCATAGAAACCGGCCATCACCAGCATCACGGACAGCTGGCCACGCAGGAACTCGCCCAGCACGGCATCGATCTCGCGCGCGAGCCTGGCGATGGTCGCGTGCTGTGCGCGCGGCAACATGTAGTCGACCTCGGCGACGATGTCGCTCCAGTCGCGCAGGAAATAGAACAGCACGACCGGCACCAGCACCAGATTCACGAAGAAGCCGACCAGCGCCAGCCCGCCACTGGTCAGCGACGGAACGACCCAGGCTGCGATGTGCTGCGGTGACGGCAACTGCTCGATGACCAGCGCGCGCAGGTGATCGAGCTCGACCTCGATGCCGAGGCGCTCCTCCAGCATGGGCTCGATGTTCGTGCGCGCCCACTCGAAGAACCGTGGCATGGTCTCGGTGATGCGCACCAGTTGCTGCTGCAGCAGCGGCAGCAGGACCAGTACCATCGCCACCGAGGCGACGATGATCAGCAGCAGCACCAGCGCGGCCGCGGCACTGCGCGACATGCCGCGTGCCGCCAGCCTCGCCACCAGTTTCTCGAAGATGTAGGCGACCGTCAGCGCGAAAAGGAACGGCGTGAGCACCGGACCGAGCAGGTAGAACAGGTATCCGGCCAGCCCGACCAGCGCCAGCCAGAACGCCCATGCGGCCCGGTCCGGGCGCGCGCCGGGGTGAAGGGGACTGCTCATGGCTGCACGCGTCGGCGGGAAGCGCTGCCGCCCGCGCGTACACGTGCAGGCAGGCATGGCGGGCGGGCAGCGCCCGCCAGACGATCGACCGCGCGCGCTGCCGCCCCGGCGCGGAGGCTGGCGCGGGAGCCGGCGTGGGGATCGGCGCGGAGGCCGGCGTGGGGGTAGGGATGCGGCTTTGTTAGAATCACAGGTGGAATGTATCCGCGACGCCCCCGGAACTCAACTGCGAGCCGCCCATTGAACGACAAGACTCCCGAGAAAACCGGCGGCACGCCGATGCCCGCAGCCGCCCCGTCATCCGGCACGGTCCCTCGCCCTGCATCGGGCATGACCTATCGCGCGGCCGGCGTGGACATCGATGCCGGTGACGCACTGGTCGAGAACATCAAGCCGCTGGCTGCGCGCACCCGGCGCGACGGCGTGCTCGCCGGAATCGGCGGCTTCGGCGCCCTGTTCGAAGTGCCGAAACGCTACCGCGAGCCGGTGCTGGTGTCCGGCACCGACGGCGTGGGCACCAAGCTCAAGCTGGCGTTTGCGCTGGGGCGCCATGACACGATCGGTATCGACCTGGTCGCGATGAGCGTGAACGACGTGCTGGTCCAGGGTGCCGAGCCGCTGTTCTTCCTCGACTACTACGCGACCGGAAAGCTCGAAGTCGAGGTCGCCACCGACGTGGTGCGTGGCATCGCCCACGGCTGCGAACTCGCCGGCTGCGCGCTGATCGGCGGCGAGACCGCCGAGATGCCCGGCATGTACGTCGCCGGAGAGTACGATCTGGCCGGCTTCTGCGTGGGCGTGGTCGAGAAGTCGAAGATCATCGACGGGGCGACCGTCGCTGCGGGCGACGTGATCCTCGCGCTCGGTGCCAGCGGCCTGCATTCCAACGGCTATTCGCTCGCGCGCCGGATCGTCGAGGTCGCTGGCGCCGATCTCGACGCCGACTTCCACGGGCGCCCGCTCGCCGATGCCCTGCTGGCACCCACCCGCATCTATGTGAAGCCGGTGCTGGCGCTGCTGGCATCGATGCCGGTGAAGGCGCTGGCGCACATCACCGGCGGCGGCCTGCCCGGTAACCTGCCGCGCGTGCTGCCGGCAACCGTGGTCGCCGACATCGATGGCGGCAGTTGGCCGCGACCGCCGCTGTTCGGCTGGCTGCAGGCTGCAGGCGGGGTCGCCGACGACGAGATGTACCGCACCTTCAACTGCGGCGTCGGCATGGTGCTCATCGTCGCCGCGGCCGATGCGGCGCGCGCAATCGAGCAGCTTGGCCACGCCGGCGAGACGGTAAGCCGCATCGGTACGATCTGCGCACGCGAAGGCAGCGAGCCGCAGATCGCGATCCGCTGATGTACGCCCGCTGCGAGCGCCCATGACGGCGGCGCCAGACCTGCTCGATCCGCCCGGCGGCGCTGTTCCGGCAGGGCTGGCGGTCGTCGTGCTGATCTCCGGGCGCGGCAGCAATCTGCGGGCGATCGTCGACTCCGAACCACCCTGCCGGATTGCCGCAGTGGTCAGCAACCGTCCGGATGCGGCCGGGCTCGAGTTCGCGCGCACCCACGGCATCGCCACCGAGGTCGTCGACCATACCGACTTTGCTGCCGAAGCCGATCCGCGCGCCGCTTTCGACGCCGCGCTGATACGCGCGATCGACCAGTACCAGCCCGGGCTGGTCGTGCTGGCCGGCTTCATGCGCATCCTCACGCCCGGCTTCGTCGATCATTACGGGGGGCGGATGATCAACATCCACCCGTCACTGCTGCCCGCCTTTCCAGGTCTGCATACCCATCGGCGGGCGCTGGCCGAGGGCGTCCGGCTGCATGGCTGCACGGTGCATTTCGTCACGTCCGCGCTGGACAGCGGGCCGATCATCGTACAGGCGGCAGTGCCGGTTCATCCTGGAGATACAGAGCAATCGCTCTCGGCCAGGGTGCTCGTGCAGGAACACCGGCTGTATCCGCAGGCCGTGCGATGGTTCGCCCAGGGCAGGCTCGTGACGGACGGATTGACGGTGCGGCTGGCCCCGGCGTCCTGCGAGCACGCGCTGGCGGCGGGCACGGCGCTGGTCGTACCGCCGCTCGACTGAACGACGGACCTGCCCGATGAACGTTCGCGGCACGGACCTCTCCTTGCGCAGACGTGCCCTGTGCTCGAGCGCGCTGGCAGTGCTGCTGTACGCGGCATTGCCTGCCACGCAGGGTGGCCGGCGGCATGCCCACGCCGCCGGCACGGACGGCGCGAGCGCCGGGCTTCCTGCGCGGCTGTCGCTCGTCTATTCGCTGTCGCGCAACGGGCTCGAGGTCGCGCGGGTCGAGGAATCGTTCACGCGTGACGGCAGCGCCTACCGGATCACCAGCGAGGCGCGCGCCGCCGGTGTCGCCGCCCTGCTCGCGCGCGGCCAGGGCTGGCGCCGGGACAGTCGCGGCACCCTTGACTCGTCCGGGCTGCGTCCCGAGCAGTTCACCGACCAGCGCGGTGCCAACCCGGCGCAGCGCGCACGTCTTGACTGGGTCGGCAACCTGATCCGCTTCGATCGGCCCGGCAGCGGCGCCGCCGAGGGCGAGCCCGAACCGCTCCCTGCATCGACCACCGACCGCCTGAGTTTCCCGTATGCGCTGGCCTGGCGTGCCAGCCAGCCGTCGGGCCTGCCGACGACCGCATGGGACGCGCCGATGACCGACGGGCGGCGCCTCAGCCACTATCGATTCACCGTCCTCGGCCGCGAACAGGTATCCACGCCCGCCGGCAGCTTCGATGCGATCCGGGTGGGCCGGATACGCGACAAGGACGACCATGCGACCGACGTCTGGCTGGCGCTCGGGCACGGGATGATCCCGGTACGCATCCTGGTGGCCGAACAAGGCGGCGCGACGTTCGACCAGGTGCTGGTGCAGATCGGCGGGCAGTGAGCCCGGCTGCCGCCCGGTCCACCCGGCGCGGATTCGTCCTGGCGCTGGGCGCCTCGCTGCTGCTGCATGCGCTGACCCTCACCCTGACGCTGCCTGCACCCGGCGGTAGCGACGACCCGGCGCAGCGCGCAGCGCCGGCACTGCCGCCGCTGACGGCGGTCACGCTGCTGCCGCCCCCTTCCGCGGGCAGCGTGCCGGTTCTGCCCGGAACGCCAGCGCCTGTCGAGCGGGAGCCGGCACGCAGTGCGATATGGGTGCCGCCCGAACCCACCATCCCGACCGCTGCTCCAGAGGCGCCGCCCGACTCGTCGATCCTGGCCCAGGCTGCCCCGATCGCCCCGACGCAACCGCAGCATTCACCCGCATCGTCGGCCGATGACCTGCTGCCGCCGCCCGCAGCGCCGCAGCAGGCAGCGCCGCCGTCCGCTGCCGATCCGGCAGAGCCGGTCCCCGGTACCACCGCCAGCGCAGCGAGCGAACCGGAAACGGCGGTCGATCCGATGCCCCGGCCAGGCAGC
>JBILGF010000124.1:0-7827 GCA_044351195.1 Burkholderiales bacterium | reverse complement strand
ACAAGCGCCGGCTGCTGCCCTCCGACATCGGCCGCACCACGATGTGCCCGACCGAGATCTACCATGATCCGGCCGAGCCCCCTTACCTGCGGCTGCTGCCGATCGAGACGCGCGAGACCGACGAGAGCGTCGCGGTACTCAAGCGCAAGCCGATCGAATGGATCCGCAGCTCGCTCAACCTCGATGATGCAGACGAACTCGCCGCCACGCTGGCCAAGGTGGTCGAGAGCAAGCGCGTCGGCATCGACCATGCGCGCCGGCTCGGCCTGTACAACGACGAGAGCCCGGATCTGTCGGCCGCCCTCGGCGCCGGCCCGGGCGAGGTGCTGGTGCCCGCCTGGCGCCACGCGCTGATCAACTTCCCGCATCCGATGCTCAAGGCCGGTCTGGCGATCCTCGACACGCCCGGCCTGAACGCGCTCGGCACCGAGCCCGAGCTCACCCTGTCGATGATCCCGAACGCCCACGCGGTGCTGTTCCTGCTCGCGCTGGATACCGGCGTCACGCGCAGCGACCTCGAACTGTGGCAGCGTCACGTGCAGAGCAATGCAACACGCGCGCTGGCGGTGCTGAACAAGGTCGACCTCATCTGGGATGACCTCAAGAGCGACAGCGAGATCGCCCGGGCGGTCAATGGCCAGCTTGACGCGACCGCGCGCATCCTGAACCTGCCGCGCAAGAACGTGCTGTCGATGTCCGCCCAGAAGGCACTGATCGGCCGCATCCGGGGCGACGAGCAGCTGGTCGAGCGCAGCGGCGTACAGGTGCTCGAGACGCTGCTCGCGCAGATGATCCCCGAGCGCCGCCGCATCATCGCCGAGCGGGTGTCACGCGAGTTCGGTACCACGGTCGAAACCTCGTACGAGACGGCGAGCGCGAGGCTGCGCGCCACGCGTGTCGAACTGGCGGAGCTGGCCAGCCTGCGCGGCAAGAGCCAGGCCATGATCAAGTCGATGGTGGTCAAGCTCGAGCAGGACCGGGCCGCCTACCAGCATACCGTCCAGAGCTTCCGCAACACGAACGACGTGGTGACGAAGCAGGGCCTGATCCTGCAATCGAACCTCGACCCGTACCGGATCGAAGGCATCTGCCAGGAGTACCGCAAGAAGCTGAACGAGCAGTTGTTCACCGTACGCCTGATTCGCATGATGCAGCAGTTGTTCGACTACTTCGACAAGGAAACCGGCAAGATCCTCGGGTTTGCCGACCAGATCAAGGGCCTGGTCGACACGGTCTATGTGAGCTTCCACGAAAAATACGGTTTCGCCCGGCTGTCGCCACCGCGGCTGTCACTGGCGGGTTACAGCGAGCAGATGCTGTCCCTGAAGGAGCGAACGGTCGCTTTCTGCGCCAACCCGACCACCGTGATCCGCAAGTTCTACAACGTGCTGGTGGTCGAGGCGAAGTTGATCTTCGGGCAGGTGTCTGCCGAGGTGGACGTCTGGCTTCTGCGCGCGCTGGCGCCGCTGACCATGCAGCTCAAGGAGCACGAAGAGACGCTCGAGCGACGGCTGGAAACCCTGCGCAAGATCGTCGGTAACGTACATTCGTTCGAGAGCCGCACCAGAGAGCTCGAAAAGCTGGAAGTGTCGCTGCGCCAGCATGTCGCCGAGCTCGAAACCGTCCGGCAGGTGCTGATACCCTACGACGCTTCCCCGGCGCGGCAGCCCGAGCCGCCGCCCGCCCTGCAGGCCCGGGTCGCCTGAGCGCCGCCGCGCCTGCCCGCTGCAGCGCAGGAGGCCACCCGGTCGCTACTTCAGGATGATGTCGTACTGCTCCTGCCCGTAGGCGGTCTCGACCTGAAGGGAAATCGGCTTGCCGATGAAGTCGCCGAGCATCGCCAGGTTGTGCGACTCCTCGTCGAGGAACATGTCGATCACCGCCTGCGAGGCGAGGATGCGGTACTCGCGCGCATTGAACTGGCGCGCCTCGCGCAGCAGCTCGCGCAGGATGGTGTAGCAGGTGGTCTGCGCGGTCTTCACTTCACCGCGGCCGGAGCAGTTCGGACAGGGTTCGCACAGGATGTGCGCGAGGCTCTCGCGGGTACGCTTGCGCGTCATCTCGACCAGTCCGAGGCTGGTGAAGCCGTTCACCGTCAGGCGGGTGCGGTCGCGGGTGAGCGCTTTCCTCAACTCGGCGAGCACCGCCTCGCGGTGCTCCGGGTTGTCCATGTCGATGAAGTCCAGGATGATGATTCCGCCGAGGTTGCGCAGCCGCAACTGGCGCGCGATCACGAGGCAGGCTTCCAGGTTCGTCTTGAAGATGGTGTCGTCGAAGCTGCGTGCGCCGACGAAGCCGCCGGTGTTCACGTCGACCGTGGTCATCGCTTCGGTCTGGTCGAAGATCACGTAGCCGCCCGACTTCAGATCGACCCGGCGTGCCAGCGCGCGCTCGATCTCGGTCTCGACCGCATACACGTCGAACAGCGGCAGCTCGCCCATGTAGTGTTCTACGCGGGGCAGGATGTCGGGCATGAAGCGCTCGGCGAACGTGCAGGCCCGCTGGTGGGTCTCGCGTGAATCGATGATCACGCGGCCGGTGTCGTCGTTGCACATGTCGCGCAGCACGCGCAGCGCCAGCCCGAGGTCTTCGTGCACCAGCGAGGCTGCGGCGGCGCTCCCCACCGTGGCCTGGATCGACCCCCAGAGCGCGCGCAGGTAGGCTACGTCATCGGCCAGCTCGCGCTCGGTGGCCGCCTCGGCGACGGTACGGATGATGAAGCCGCCGTGCTCGTCTGCAGGCCGTACTCGCTCGACCATCTCGCGCAGATGGTCGCGTTCGGCCTCGTTCTCGATCCGCTGCGAGATGCCGATATGCGGGTCCTGCGGCAGGTAGACCAGCAGCCGGCCGGCCAGGCTGACCTGCGTGGACAACCGTGCCCCCTTGGTGCCGATCGGGTCCTTGATCACCTGCACCAGAAGGGGCTGGCCTTCCTGCAGGATCTTCTCGATCGGGCGCGCAGCCCCGCTCGGTGGCGCGCCGTGGCGGTGGCCGAAGATGTCGCCCACGTGAAGGAAGGCGGCGCGCTCCAGGCCGATGTCGATGAATGCCGACTGCATGCCCGGAAGCACGCGGGCGACTCGGCCCATGTAGATGTTGCCGACCAGGCCGCGGCTGCGGGTGCGCTCGATGTGCAGTTCCTGGACGCTGCCCTGCTCGACCACGGCGACCCGCACCTCCTGCGGGGTCACATTGACCAGGATGTCTGCGCTCATGGCAGTTCGAATCCGCTGTTGCGCAGCAGTTCCGCCGTTTCATGCAGTGGCAGGCCCATCACCGCCGAGTAGCTGCCTTCGAGGCGGGTGACGAACAGGGCACCAAGGCCCTGTATTGCGTAAGCGCCAGCCTTGTCGAGCGGCTCGCCGCTGGCCACGTAGCGGCGCAGGTCGCCCGGATCGATCGCCGCCAGATGCACCACGCTGCGGGTAAGCCGGATGTCGATCTGCGTCTCGCCGGTGGCCAGGGCCACGGCCGACAGCACCTCATGGCTGCGCCCCGAAAGACGCGCCAGCATCTGCGTGGCATGGGCTGCATCGCGCGGCTTGCCCAGCGCCTCGCCGTCGATCACCACCTCGGTGTCGGCAGCCAGCACCAGGCCAGGTGCCAGCGCCCGTTCCCGTGCGCGCACCATGCCGGCGCGTGCCTTCTCGATCGTCACCCGGCTCACGTAGTCGGCGGGGGTCTCGCCCTCGCGCGGAACTTCCTGTACGTCGCCACCACGCGTCCGGTCGGAGCGCAGCAGGAGGGTCTCGAAGCGCACGTTGATCTGGCGCAGCAGTTCGCGGCGCCGGGGACTGTGAGATGCGAGGTAGAGCAAGGGACGGCCGTTGGTCATGGCGTTCGCTCGTATGGGGCGCGGAAAGTCACTCGCGATGGTACGGATGATGCTCGAGAAGCGAGACGCAGCGGTAGAGTTGTTCCACGAGCACCAGCCGTGCCAGCGCATGCGGCAGGGTGAACGCCGACAGCGCCAGGGTCATCGAGGCGCGCGTGGCGAGCGCCGGGGCGAGTCCGTCGGGACCGCCGATCAGGAATGCGACACCCGGTGCCTCGTCCCGCCAGCGTTCGATGGCGGCGGCGAAGGCGCGCGTGTCGAGCGAACGGCCGTGCTCGTCGAGCGCCACCCGCACGAACCCGTCGGGGACTGCCGCTTCCAGACGCTTCGCCTCGGCGTCCATCATCACCGCTACCGACTTGCCCTGGGTGCGGGGGCTGGCCTTCACGGGGGTCATCTCCAGCATGTAGCGCCGGGGCAGCCGGCTGCGGTAATCGGAGATGCCGGCGTCGATCCAGTCGGGGACGCGCTCTCCGATGGCGATCACTCGCAAGCGCAAGATGCCCGCCGCGCCGTGTTCAGGGTGCCTGCTCGGCCGTGGCGGCGGCCTTGCGCCGGGCGCGCGGGGGTGGCGACCAGAGTTCCTCGAGGTTGTAATGCGCCCGGACGGTCGGTTGCATGATGTGCACGATCACCTTGCCCAGGTCGACGAGGATCCATTCCCCGGTCGACTCGCCCTCGACGCCGATCACTTCTGCGCCCGCGTCCTTCAGCTTGTTGCGCACGTTCGCCGCCAGGGCCCGGGTCTGCCGGTTGGAATCCCCCGATGCGATGACGACCCAGTCGCAAAGCGTCGTCATCTTCGTCACGTTGAAGGCGACGATATCCTTGGCCTTCACGTCTTCGAGCGCGTCGATCACTGCGCGCTTCATCGTGTCTATTCTCATGCGCACTCGATCATCGTTCTTCCGCCTGCTGGTAGATGCCACGCGCCTGAATGTAGTCGAGCACGGGTTGCGGCAGCAAGTATCGTGCGCTTGCACCGTGCGCGACCAGGCCCCGGATCCGGGTGGCCGAGATCTGCAGCACGCTGGTCGGGGCCAGGTAGATCGCCCCGGCAGGCTGCTCGGCGAGCATGCCGATCTCGGACACGCGCCGCGCGCACAGCTCCGCCGCGAGCTCGGGGTCGAGCGGGGCGGTGGCGATCGAGGCATGTCCGCCGCGTTCGGCCACCGCGAAGTGGGCGAGCGAGAACAGGTCGCGCCAGCGATGCCAGCGGTGCAGCCGCGCGAAGGCATCCGCCCCCAGCATCAGGCAGATCGGCCGCTCGGGCCCGAACTCGGCGCGCAGCTCGGCCAGGGTGTCGACCGTGTAGCAGAGCGATGTCTTGGCGACCTCGCGATCGTCTGCGACCAGCCGCTGATTGCCGGCGATGGCCAGGCGCACCATGTGCAGCCGCTCCTGGCCGGACACGCCGGGGGCGGTGCGCAACGGTGGCAGGTTCGCCGGCATCAGCCGCACTTCGTCCAGGTCCAGTGCATCGCCCAGTTCCTCGGCGATGCGCAGGTGCCCGTAGTGGACGGGGTTGAAGGTACCCCCGAGGATGCCGATCGGCTTCAATGGCCGCGGCACTGGCCGATGCCCGCGCGGATGGACATCAGAGAAGCAGCCTGCGCACATCGGCCAGCAGGCCGTTCAGGTGGGTGATGAAGCGTGCGCCGGTCGCGCCGTCGACCACGCGGTGGTCGTAGGACAGCGACAGCGGAAGCATCAGGCGAGGCGCGAAGGCGCCGTCGATGAACACCGGCCTGATCGTCGATTTCGACACCCCGAGGATGGCTACTTCCGGCGCGTTGATGATCGGCGTGAAGGCCGTGCCACCGATGCCTCCCAGGCTGGAGATCGAGAAGCATCCGCCCTGCATGTCTGCCGGTTTCAGCCGGCGTTCGCGCGCCGCCTCGGACAGGGATGCCAGATCGCGCGCGATGTCGGCCACGCCCTTGCGATCGCAGTCGCGGATCACCGGTACTACCAGTCCGTCGGGCGTGTCCACCGCCACGCCGACGTTGAAGTACTTCTTCAGCAGCAGCGCGTCGCCACCCGGGGCGAGCGACGCGTTGAAGGTGGGGAACTCGCGCAGTGCACCGGCCACCGCCTTGACCAGGAAGGCGAGCACCGTCAGGCGTATGCCCTGCTTCTGCATCGCCTCGAGCTGTGCCTTGCGGAAGGCCTCCAGGTCGGTGATGTCCACCTCGTCGAACTGGGTGACATGCGGGATGCTGACCCAGTTGCGGTGCAGGTTCGGGCCGGACAGCTTCTGGATGCGCGACAGCGCGAGGGTCTCGACCGGGCCGAACTTCGAGAAGTCGACCTGGGGCATCGGTGGCAGGTTGAACGGCAGGCCACCGCTGGCCGCTGCGGCAGGTGCCGGGGCGGCGCTCAGCATCGTCTTGACGAAGGCCTGGACGTCGTCTTTCAGGATGCGCGATTTCGGGCCGCTCGCCGATACCCGCGACAGGTCGACACCGAGTTCGCGCGCGAACTGGCGCACCGAGGGGGAGGCATGGACGCCCGTGCCGGCGGTATCGCCGGCGTTGTCGTGGGCCGCCGCAGTGGCCGGGGCAGGCGCAGTGACGACCACCGGGGCCTGCGCGGGCATCGCGGCTGCCGGGGCAGCGGCCGGCGGCGGTGCGGCGGCGGGAGCAGCAGGGACGACTGCAGCAGGGACGACTGCAGCCGGCGCAGTCGCTGCAACGACGTCCTCTACCGCCAGCATCAGCACCAGGGTGCCCTGGGACACCTTGTCCCCTGTCTTCACTTCCACCGACAGCACGGTACCGGCCGCCGGGGCCGGAACCTCGATCGTGGCCTTGTCGGACTCGAGCGAAATCAGCGGATCTTCCTTCTCGACCCGCGTGCCGGCGGCGACCAGGATCTCGACCACCGGTACGTCCTTGAAGTCGCCGATGTCGGGGACCTTCACTTCCATCGTGTTTGCCATGCGCCTACACCGTCGTCGGATTCGGTTTGTTCACGTCGATCCCGTAGCGGTCGATCGCCTCGGCCACCTTCTCGATCGAGATCGTGCCCTCGTCGGCCAGTGCCTTGAGCGCGGCAACCGCCACGTAGTGCCGGTCGACCTCGAAGAAGCGGCGCAGATTGCGCCGGGTGTCGGAGCGGCCATAGCCGTCGGTGCCGAGCACCACGTAGCGCCCCGGTACGTACGGACGGATCTGGTCGCCGAACGCGCGCATGTAGTCGGTGGCGGCGATCACCGGGCCCGTCCGGTCCTTCAGGCACTTGCGCACGTGCGATTCGCGCGGGGCGGCGACCGGATGCAGCATGTTCCAGCGCTCGACGTCGATGCCATCGCGGCGCAACTCGTTGAAGCTGGTGGCGCTCCAGATGTCGGCCTTCACGCCGAAATCGGCCTCGAGCAGGTCGGCGGCGGCGATCACCTCGCGCAGGATGGTGCCGCTGCCCAGCAACTGGACCTTCGGCGACTTGTCCTTCTTCGCCACCGGTGCTTCGCGCAGCAGGTACATGCCCTTCAGGATGTCGGCTTCCACGCCCGCCGGCATCGCCGGGTGGGCGTAGTTCTCGTTCATCACGGTGATGTAGTAGTAGACGTCCTCGCCGTCGGCGTACATCCGCTTCAGGCCGTCCTGGATGATCACCGCGAGCTCGTAGGCGTAGGTCGGGTCGTAGGTGATGCAGTTCGGGATGGTCGCCGCCATCAGGTGGCTGTGTCCGTCTTCGTGCTGCAGGCCCTCGCCGTTGAGCGTGGTGCGCCCTGCGGTGCCGCCGAGCAGGAAGCCCCTGGCGCGGGAGTCGCCCGCCGCCCAGCACAGGTCGCCCACGCGCTGGAAGCCGAACATCGAATAGAAGATGAAGAACGGGATCATGGTGACGCCGTGCACGCTGTAGGCGGTCGCCGCGGCGATCCACGAGGACATGGCACCTGCCTCGTTGATGCCCTCCTGCAGGATCTGGCCTTTCTTGTCTTCCTTGTAGAACATCAGCTGGTCGGCATCCTCGGGCTTGTACAGCTG
>JBILGF010000122.1:0-7833 GCA_044351195.1 Burkholderiales bacterium | reverse complement strand
CCGCGCCGCTGTCGCTCGCGCTGGAGAGTGGCTTCTCGGTGTACTGCCGGGCACTGGTGAACCTCGGCACGGTAGATCAGAACCCGCTTGTCGAGGGCAATCGGCGGCAGGCCTTCGCGCTCGCGGACCGCGCACTGCCGCGCCTGCTCGCCACGCCCGATGACCCACTGCCGCGGCTGGAGTTGTGCGCGGCCGCCTGGCTGCAGAATCGGGATGCCGACGATGGCGGCAGGATGTTCGACAAGCACTGGGTACAGCGCGTGGCTTACGCATTCGCTACCGCGCTGTTCATCCGGTGGCCGTTGATCTCGCAGGGCCAGGCCAATGCCGCGGTGACTCCGGCCGTGATGCGCGCCTTCGGCCCGCGCGACCCTCGGGCGACGGCGAACATGGCCATCGCGCTGGGGGCACTCGATGCGCGGGCGGGTCGCGACGAGATCGCGCAGGCGCACCATCTTGCAGCCGATGCGTTCGAGGCGCGCGCGCAGGCGCTGGGCATGCCGGTGAAGCTGTCGCAGCTGCCCGTGCCGTTGCCGCGCGATCAGTTGCCTCTGGTCGTGCAGGATTCGCTGAAGAATTTCAATGCGGATCCGGGTCGCGAGTTCGCGCGCGAGGTGGCGTTCCTGCGCGAGGTGATCGACGCTGCGTGGTGAGCGGGCCAGGACGTGCGGCCCTGGTGGCTGCGCTAACATCCCGGACATGTTCGAGATCGTGCTGGTTCACCCCGAGATCGCGCCCAACACCGGCAACGTGATCCGGCTCGCGGCCAACACCGGGTGCCGGCTGCACCTGGTCGAGCCGATGGGCTTCGTGATGAGCGACCGGGGACTGAAGCGGGCGGGGCTGGACTACCACGAGCATGCGAGTGTCCGGCGGCACGCCGACTGGACGGCCTGCCTGGACGCGCTGGGCGGCGCTCGGCGCTTCGCACTGACCACCCGTGGCAGCCAACGCTACAGCGAGGTCGCGTTCCAGCCGGGTGATGCCTTCGTGTTCGGTGCCGAGAGCTGCGGGCTGCCGGACGCCGTGCTGGCGGGTTTCCCGCCGCAGTGCCGGCTGCGCCTGCCGATGCGGCCTGCGTCACGCAGCCTGAATCTGGGCAATTCGGTGGCGGCGGTGGTGTTCGAGGGGTGGCGGCAGCAGGGGTTCGCAGGCGGGGTGTGACGGGCTGTCCGGCGGTGCGGGTGACCGCCACTCCCGGCCCATATCAGTCGATACGCGCGCCGGTGGCCTTGACCACCTTCGCCCACTTCGGGATTTCACGCGCGATGTGCTTCGCGAAGGCCTCGGGCGGGCCGCCGGCTACGGTGGCGCCGAGCTTCGCCAGTCGCGCGCGCAACTCCGCGCTTGCGAGCGCCTTGTTGGCCGCTGCATTGATCCGGTCGACCACCTCGCGCGGCGTGCCCGTCGGCCCGAGCAGCCCGTACCAGATGTCGGCCTGGTATCCGGGCAACGTCTCGGCGATGGTCGGGACCTGCGGGGCGGCAGGCGAGCGTGCCGCCGAGGTGATGCCCAGCGCGCGGAAGCGGCCGGACTCGATGAACGGCAGCGACGGCAGCAGACCGTCGACCATCAGCGAAACCTCACCGCCGAGCAGCGCCGTGCGCCCGGGCGTTGAACCCTTGTACGGCACGTGCCGGATGTCGATGCCCGCCATCGTGGCCAACAGCGCCGCGTTCAGGTGCGGCGTCGAGCCCGACCCGGACGAGGAATAGAAGAGTTCCCCGGGGCGTTTCTTCGCCAGCGCGATCAGGTCCTTCAGTGTCTTCACCGGCAGCGCCGCCGGCACGACCAGCACCGAGGTGGTGTCGGCCACCTGCACGATGGCGGTGAAGTCGCGCTCGATGTTGAAGGGCAGCTTCGGATAGAGGGCGGGATTGATCGCCACCGGGCCCACGCCGCCCATGACCAGCGTGTAGCCGTCGGCCGGCGCCTTGGCCACCACCTCCATGCCCAGGATGCCGTTGGCGCCCGCCCGGTTCTCCACCGTGATCGGGACGCCCAGCACCGGTTCCATCGCCTGCGCGACATCGCGCGCGAGCGTGTCGCCGGTGCCCCCTGCAGCCAGCGGGACGATCAGCCTCAGCGGGCGTGCCGGCCACGACTGGGCCGCGAGCGTACCGGCGGCCAGCGCGAGGATCACGGCGACGGCGCCGCGCAGGGCAGGCCCCGGGGTTGCCGCACGGCGGGCAAGCGGTACCTCGCGCAGGTCAGTCGGCCTGCGGGCGGAGGGGGCGTGGGTGCTGTCTGCGTGGCCGATGACGAACCGGCGAGGCGGCAGGGTGAGCGGACGGGACATGGCAGGTTCCTCGCGATCGCGGTGCCCGAGGATGCTCTTGATGCGACGCCTCGGCAAGTCAAGGTCGACGCTCGGCGACCGCCGCCCGAGCGGCAGCGATAGCGTGCCCTGGCTGACCATCGATGCCGCCGCGATCGTGGCCGGCCCGCTGGCGAGGACACGGCGCAGGATCCCTGCCGGGCAGCGACTGCATCCGTGATAGATTTCCGGCGTGGCCTCCCGATCGAAGGATGGCACGCACACCGGAGGAGACCCATGAAGACGCGCATCCGATACCGCCTCGCAACGGCCCTGGCCGGCTGCGCCTGCGTGGGCCTCGTGCCCACCGTGAGTGCCCAGTCGTTCCCCGCCAAGCCGGTGCGCGTGGTCATCCATTTCCCGCCGGGCGGGCCGGTGGACCTGGTCTCGCGGGCGCTCAGCCAGCGGTTCGCGGAAACCTGGAAGCAGAGCGTGATCGTCGAGAATCGGCCGGGGGCTGGCGGCGTGCTCGGCTTCGAGACCGTGCTGCGCGCACCAGCCGACGGGCACACCCTGCTGTTTGCCACCGGCGGCTCGCTCGCGCTGGCGCCGGCGCTGCAGAAGCTGCCCTACGACGGGTTCAAGGACCTCGCGCCGATCTCGCTGGTGGTGATCAACCCGCAGATCCTGGTGGTGCACCCGTCGCTGCCCGTGAAGACAGTCCCCGATCTGATCAGGCTCGCGCGCTCGAAGCCCGGACAGATCGACTACGCGTCGGTCGGCCCGGGCAGTCCGAACCACATGGGCATGGAACTGCTGAAGTCGATGGCGAAGATCGACATGGTGCATATTCCGTACAAGGGCACCGCACCGGCGATGGCCGACGTGATGTCGGGCCAGGTCTCCCTGCTGTTCAACAGCATGCCGGCGGTGCTCTCGCAGATCGCCGCCGGCCGGCTGCGTGCGATCGCCGTGGGCAGCGCCAGGCGCTCGCCCGCCGCACCCGACATACCGACGGTCGCCGAGACCCCGGGTCTGGAAGGGTTCCAGTACACGACCTGGTACGCGCTGCTTGCGCATGCAGCCACGCCGAAGGATGTGATCAGCAAGGTCAATGCCGACACGGTCAGGATACTGAACGATCCGGAGATGGTGAAGTTCCTGAGCGGCCAGGGCGCAGAGCCATCCCCGAGCACGCCTGAAGGGCTCGCGAAGCACATGCGCATGGAGTACGAGGGCTGGCGCAAGGTGACCAGGGAGGCCGGCATCAAGCTGCAGTGACGGGTCGCGTCGCCCCGGTTGCCTGCTGTTCCCCGACTGTGCCGATCAACCCCCGGGACCGTCGGTCATGATGTAGCCCATCAGGTCGCCGACGTTGTGCTCGAGGTCGCGGATGATGTCCTTCACCACGTCGCCGATCGAGATCACGCCCACGACCTTGCCGTCATCCAGCACGGGCAGGTGGCGGAAGCCGCGCGAGGCCATCATGGCCATGCAGCCTTCCAGCCCGTCGGCTGGCCTGACCGTGACCGGGTTGGCCGTCATCACCTCGCTCACCAGCGTCTGCTTCGCGTCAAGCCCGGGCAGCAGCACCTTGATGGCGCAGTCTCCCTGCGTGACGATGCCCACGAGCCTGTCGTCGTCGATGACCAGCACCGACCGGACGCGGTTGTCGCGCATCCTGAGCAGTACCTCCACCACCCTGTCACTTGACCGGACATGGATGAGGGTGCCGCTCTTCTGAGCCAGCGCGCTTCTGACCGTTTTCATCGATCTCCTCCCTGGAATGGCCTGTTCTAACTGGAAGTTTGCACGAATCGCGGGAAGGGGGAAGGGGTTGGGGTCTGCCGGCCTCCGTGCCACCGGTCGCGGGCTGTGGCAGGGGCGGGGTGAAATCCTCCGGATTCCAGCCGGCGGAGCTGCCTTGCTCAAGCATGGTTCCGCGCCCGCCGTGATGCGTCTTCAGTTGGCAATCATGTCGGTATCGGGCGCTGCCGGTCCAGGTCGATCATCGACTGTCATGCGGACTGGCTGGCCTTGGACGGCAGGGGCTCGGGTTCACCGCCCTCGGCCGCTTGCAGGAAACGCGTGAAGCATCGCGACAAGGCGTCCTCCGCCTCGTCGCTCCTGCGCACGACATAGAGCGTTTTCTCCAGTCTGCCACCGTCGAGCTCGAGCCAGGCCAACTCGCCCCGCCTTACTTCGTCCCTCACTGCGCGCTTCATCACGATCGACACGCCCAGCCCGGCCCTCACCGCGCGCTTCACCCCTTCGGTGCTGCCGAAGGACTGGCGCACCGTCAGTCGCCCCGCCGCAGCTCCGAACGCCTCGCGCAGCAGGGTCGCGGTGCCGGATCCCGGCTCGCCGCCGAGCATCGGCTCATCGACCAGTTGCTCGATCGCCACGTGGTCGCGACCCGCCAGGTGATGCTGCGGGGCTACGATCACCCCCAGCGGTTCCCGCCTCCAGGCCGCCGCTGTCAGTGCGGGATCCCCCGGGGCCCACTCCGTCAGCGCCAGGTCGACCAGCCGCAGTGCGAGCCGTCGCAGCAGCTCGGGATTGTCATGGGTCGAGACCTCCACCACGTGGCTCTGCCCCTCGGTGGTGTCCTTGAACCGGCTGATCAGCTCTGGCAGCAGGCAGGTCGCAATGTTCCCCGATGCCCCCAGCGCGAGCCTCGGAGAACGTACCGCTTCGCAGGCCCGTCGCTCGAGGGCGAGCAACTCCCGCGCATAGGGCAGCAGGCGCTGGCCGGCTTCGCTGGGTACGCTGGCACGACGCCCCCGCACGATCAGCCGCTCGCCCAGCGTGGCTTCCAGGCGCGAGACATGCTGGCTCACGCCCGACTGCGACAGGCCGCGTCGGGTTGCCGCGATGCCGAAGCTGCCCGCGTCGGCCACTTCGACGAACGAGGCGAGGCAGTCGAGGTCGATCACGCGGCCCCGCGGACAGGCTGGTTGATCGCGCCGTGTGGACGGCCACCCGCCAGCGCTTCGAGCAGGTTTTCCGCCGCGTCCCGTTCGATCGCCTGGCGCACGTCGTGCACCGCCGAGCCGATGTGGGTGGTGAAGAGGGTGCGATCAGCCATTGCCAGCAGTCGTGGCTCGATCCCGGCGGGACGGTCGGGCCGCGCCCAGTCCTCGCACTCGAACACATCGGCCGCGTAGCCGGCAAGGCGCCCGTCGGACAGCGCGTTCGCCACTGCGGCCTCGGCGACCAGCGATCCCCTCGCCGGATTGACCAGCAGCGCGTCCGGACGCAACCGCGACAGCCAGGCGTCGTCGACCAGGTGCAGCGTGCCGGCGTCCAGCGGCAGGGCGAGGATCACGAAGTGCGCGCTCGCCAGCGCCTCGTCCATGTCCACGTAGCGCGCATGGGCAGGTACAGAGGGCTGCGGCGAGGTATCGACCATCACCACCTCGCAGGAGAATCCCGACAGCTTGCGGGCGATCGCACGACCGACGCGACCGGCCCCGATGATCGCCACCGTGCTGCCATCGAGCGAACGGCCGTAGAACGTCGGGCGCCAGCCCGCGAAGCGACCGGCCCGCACAAAACGGTCCGAGCTGCCCACATGACGGCCCAGGCCGATTGCCAGACCAACGGCAAGCTCCGCCGTGGGCTCGGTCAGCAGGTCAGGCACGATGCTCACCCAGACGCCTCGCCGCGTGCAGGCCTCGATGTCGAAGTTGTCGTAGCCCTTCAGTGCGCAGGCAACGATGCGCAGACGCGGGCAGCGATCGAGGAACGCCTGGTCGATGCAGTCGGGCATGAAGGCGACGATTCCCTCGGCATCGGCCGCCATCGAGAGCAGGGCCTCGCGCGCCAGAGGCTCGTTGCTGTCGTTGGCCCGCACATCACAGTGGCTCCCAAGCAGGGCCAGGGTTTCGGGAAAGGCTCGGTTGGTGACCACGGCGACGGGACGGGACATTCAGCATTCCTCGGGAAGTGGAGCGGATACCCGGTCGGGTACCGCACGTCGCCGGCAGCAAGGGACCCGGACCGCGCGCCGAGCGCGCGGCACGGGCTGCGGCGCTTCGACACCGCATTGACCGAACGCCGTCGCGGAGGTCGTGGCGGATGCAATCATGCGACGATCAGAATTATGATTCGTGATGTATTGCAGTTTCATTTCGTGTTTCGTCATGATCAGGTAACGCTCCGCCACTAACATCGGCCTTTCTCAAATGCAGCCACGAGAGACGACCGATGCCCCCTTTGCCCGACACACTGCATGCGCCGAGCGTGCTGCTCGAGGCCCGACGGCTGGCGGTGACCTATCCCAATGGCCACCGTGCGCTGCACCCTACCGACCTCAAGGTGCTGCCCGGGGAGTTCCTAGTGTTGCTGGGGCCGTCGGGTGCCGGCAAGTCGACGCTGATGCGCGCGCTCAACGCGCTCGTACCTCAGACCGAGGGGTCGGTGTGGCTCGAGGGCATCGGCGAGGCGCACAGCCGCAGCGCGTTGCGCCAGTTGCGCACGCAGGCTGCGATGGTATTCCAGCAGCACCAGTTGATCGGCCGGCTTACCGCGCTCGACAACGTGCTGACCGGGCGGCTCGGCCTGCATTCCGGTCTGCGCACGCTGTTTCCCATGCCGAGCGCCGACCGCCTGATCGCTCTGCAGGCGCTGGAGCACGTCGGGCTTCTCGACCACGCACTGCGACGATGCGACCAGCTCTCGGGTGGCCAGCAGCAGCGCGTGGGCATCGCGCGTGCGCTGGCGCAGCGGCCTCGGGTGATGCTCGCCGACGAGCCGGTTGCCAGCCTCGACCCGGCGACTGCGCAACGCGTGCTCGCGTTGATCCACGACGTGTGCAGGTCAGCGGGGATCGCTGCCGTGGTGAGCCTGCATCAGGTCGACCTCGCGCGCCGTTACGCCGACCGCATCGTCGCGCTGGCGGCGGGCCGGGTCGTATTCGATGACGTGCCGGCCGTGCTGGACTCCGCCGCGCTCGCAAGAATCTACGGGCCGGGCGCCGTCATCGAAGCAGCCGAGCCCTCATCCGAAATTCCGACCGACTGCGAGCCGACACTCGCTGCCCAGGCGGCCTGACCTTCAGCAACAGTCATTCCCTTTCCCTTCCCGTCAATCACGACACCGGAGAATCCTGATGGACCGCCGTACCTTCCTGCCGATGCTTGCCCTGCCGCTGATGCTGCCACTGGCCGTGCAGGCCCAGACGCGAGACCCGTCGCGGTTGCGCGTGGCGCTGCTGCCCGACGAGAACGCATCCACGCTGATCCAGAACGCGCAGCCCCTCAAGACCTACCTGGAAAAAACGCTGAAGAAGGACATTGAACTGGTGGTCACCACCGACTACTCGTCGATGATCGAGGCGATGCGCTTCGGACGCATCGAGATCGCCTACTTCGGGCCGTTCTCCTACGTGCTCGCGAAGTCACGCGCTCCGGAGATCGAAGCCTTCGCCGTGGGCGTCGAACGCGGCTCTTCAACCTACCAGTCAATCTTGATCGCGAGCGCCGGTGGCCCGGTGAAATCGCTTGCCGATGTCCGCGGTCGGCCATTCGGCTTCGGCGACCAGGCCTCCACCTCCAGCCACCTCGCGCCGCGGG
>JBILGF010000120.1:0-7945 GCA_044351195.1 Burkholderiales bacterium | reverse complement strand
TTCCGCCCTCCTGCGGCACGGGTGCCGGCAGTCGTGTCGCCAAGCTCCGGTCAACGCACGGTAGGACGCGGCGCACGGTCCGACGACCGTGCCCTGCATGTCTGGCAACCGCTGGACGACGACCGCGACGGCCGATGGCTGGAACTGGTGGTGGACCGCGACTGGGTGAATCGCCCCAACCAGAAGTACCTGCTGCAGATGCTGGCCGTGTGCGCCTCCGTGCTGGTGCTGGCGTGGCTCTGCGTGCTGGCCATCACACGCAGGACCACCCGGGCTCTCGATGCGGTCAACCGCTTCGCCCTCGAGCTGGACGGATCGGGACGGCAACTCGAGCCCGACCCGCAGACCCCGGACCTGCACGGGCTGGTCGACGCGCTCAACCAGGCATCGATACGGCTGGCAGATCAACAGCGCCTGGCCATGCGCAATGAACGAGAACTGCGCGCCCTGACCGGCAACATTCCGGGCGTCGTGTACCGCCGCCGTCCGGACCCGCACATGACCATGGAACACCTGAGCCAGGAGTTCGAGCGCCTGACCGGCTACCGGGCGCCGGATCTGGTCGACAACGACAAACGCAGCTATGCCAGCGTCGTGCATCCCGTCGATCTGGAGAAGGTGCGCGCGCTGGTCGACAGTGCCATCGAACAGCGGCGTCCCTTTGCTGCCGAGTACCGCCTGCGTGCGCGGGATGGCAGCACGCGCTGGGTGCTCGACAAGGGCCAGGCGGTGTTCAACGACCGGGGCGAGCTGATGCACCTGACCGGCGTGATCATCAACGACACGGCGCGCCATTCCGCGATCACCGCACTCGCGCGCAGCGAAGCGCGCCACCGGAAGCTGGTCGAGAACCTGTCGGAGGTGGTCTGGCAGTCCGACACCGAAGCCCGGGTGACCTTCGTCAACCGGGCCTGGAGCGAAGTCAGCGGGCTGCCGCCGGAAGAACTGATCGGCCGCCGGCTGTTCGAACTGATCGGCAAGGAGGACCAGGCCGCGTCGGTCAGCGCATGGAGCCAGCTGCTTTCGGGCAGGGACGAAGTGGTGCAATGGCAGGCCCGCATCCGGACGGCCTCGGGCGAATTGCGCTGGGGTGAGTTCACCGCGCGGCTGACCCTCGACCCGGACGGAAAGCCCAACGGCGTGGCCGGCCTGCTCAGCGACATCCATGAGCGCAGGCTGCTCGATGTCCGGCTGCGCGAGGGCGAAGAGCAGTTGCGCGCGAGCCTGGAGCTGTCGAGGCAGCTGCTTGAAGCGATGCCGCACCCGGTCTACTACAAGGACCGGGACGGCCGCTTGCGCGGCGTGAACCGTGCCTGGGAAGCCTTCCACGGCCGCAGCCGCGATGCGGTCATCGGCCTCACCAGCCGTGACCTGGGCCCGTCCGGGCAGGCTGATCTGATCGATGCACGCGACCGGGAACTGCTCGGCGGCGGCGTGAACCGGTCATTCGAGGTGGTGCTGGACAACGCCGCCGGCGAGCCGCGGTCGATGTTGTTCTCGCGCGCGGTGCTCAAATCGCATGCGCAGGAAAGCACCGGGCTGATCGGCGTCCTCAGCGACATGACGGACAGTCGCCGCACCGAAGCCGAACTGCGCAAGCTGTCGCTGGTCGCCAGCCGCACCAGCAACGCGGTCGTGATCACCGATGCAACGGGCCGCACCGAGTGGGTCAACGATGCGTTCACCCGCCTCACCGGAGTGCCGGCCGCGGAGGCGATCGGCGACATTCCGGACATCATGCCGCAGGGGCCGGATACCGACCCGGCGATCGTCGCGATGATGCGCGAGCGGCTCTCGGCGCATGAAGGGTTCCAGACCGAGCTGGTCAGCTACTCGCGCGACGGGCGGCGGTACTGGCTGGCGATCGACGTGCAGCCGATACGCGACGAGCATGGCGTGGTGCAGCAGTTCATCGCCGTGCAGGCCGACATTACCGAGCGCAGGATGCGCGAACAGGCACTGCGCGCGAGCGAATCGAAGGCAAGGCAGCTCGCCCAGGTTGTCGACCAGGCCTCCGAGGCGATCATGGTCAAGGATCTCGACAACCGCCTGATCGCGTGGAACCGGGGCGCGCAGCGGCTGTACGGGTTCACCGAGCAGGAAGTCCTCGGGCGCAACGCGTTCGAAGTCCTTCGTATCGCCGAGACCGGCGGCAGCAGCATGCCCTCGGTGGAGGGCCAGCGCGCCGGGCGCGAAGAGCGGCTGTCGGTCACGCGGCAGAGCCGCAAGGACGGCAGCACCGTGGACGTCGAACTGTCACTCTCGCCGCTGTTCGACTCGGAGGGGCAGCATATCGGCGAGATCGGCGTTGCGCGCGAAGTCTCCGATCGCCTGCGCTACCAGGCCGAACTGGAAGCGGCCAAGGATGCCGCGGAGGCTGCCAACCAGGCCAAGGGCGCCTTCCTGGCCAACATGAGCCACGAGATACGCACGCCGATGAACGGCATCATCGGCATGACCGAACTCGCCCTGGACACCGACCTCGACCCGGAGCAGCGCGACTACCTGACCTCGGTGCGCCGCTCCGCCGAGAACCTGCTGCAGGTCATCAACGACGTGCTCGACTACTCGAAGATCGATGCCGGCCGCATCGAGCTCGAGACCATCCCGTTCTCGCTTCGGGCGGTATTGTCCGACAGCATCAAGGCGCTCGCCCCGCGCGCGCGTGAACAGTCATCGCGCCTGCTGCTCGACGTCGAGCCGGACGTCCCCGATGCACTGATCGGCGACCCGCTGCGTATCGGCCAGGTACTGCTGAACCTCATCGGCAACGCGATCAAGTTCACCGACCGGGGCGAGATCGTGGTCGCGGTCGGACACACTGGCGGAGCTGGCGCAGGCCCTTCGACAGCCCTCGGCCACAGTGCCCCGGTGCGGCTGCGCTTCCTGGTGCGCGACACCGGCATCGGCATCGCGCTGCAGAAGCAGCAGGAGATCTTCGACGCCTTTACCCAGGCCGACAGCTCGACCACGCGCCGCTACGGGGGCACCGGGCTGGGGCTTTCGATCAGCCGGCAACTGGTCACCCTGATGGGTGGACAACTCGGCGTCGACAGCGTCCAGGGCGAGGGCAGCACGTTCTGGTTCGAGCTGGCCCTCGAACCCGATCCGGACGGGCGTCCGGGTCCGGTCGCCGCGAAGCCCCTGCGCGTCCTGCTGGTGGACGAGTCGGTCAGCAGCAGGCAGGCGCTCGCCCACATGTTCGCCCACTGGCGCATGCTGTGCACCGAATGCGAATCGATCGTGCAGGCGCGCCAGCTCGCGCCCGATACGGCGGCAGTCGAGGCCGCCTTCGATCTGGTGCTGGTTCACTCAGAGCCCGGCTTCCTCCTGGGCGAGAGCGTCTCCGGCTGGACAGGCCCGCGCGTGCCGCTGCTGGCGATCGCCACCGTCGGCAGTGCCCGCCCGAGCGACCCGATCTGGCGTGCGGTCGGCGCATCGATGGTCCTTGCCCAGCCGGTAACCGCCTCAGACCTGTTCGACACGCTTGGCCATCTCGTGACTGCCAGCGATGAAGCCGACCTCGCCGGTCCGGGCCAGGCGCAGGGCGCGATGCAGGCGCCGCGGCACGCCGTGCCCGATGCCGGTGCCGAGGAGGGGCGGCCGCTCGACATACTGCTGGCCGAGGACAATCCGGTGAATTGGAAGCTCGCCTGCACGCTGCTGGAGCGCGCAGGCCATCGGGTGACGCGGGCCAACGATGGGATCGCCGCGGTCGATGCCTGGCGCAACGCTCACTTCGACGTGGTTCTGATGGATCTGCAGATGCCGCGCCTGGGCGGAATCGAGGCCACCGCGCGTATCCGTGCGCTGGAGATCGAACGCAGCGCGGCCGCCGGCGGGGATGAACCCTGCCACACGCCGATCGTGGCGCTCACCGCGCATGCCATGATCGGCGACGAGGAACGCTGCCTGCAGGCCGGGATGGACGCCTATCTGTCAAAGCCGCTGCGCAGGCAACAGCTGACGGCATTGCTCGAAAGGATCACGGCGCCGGCCGACAGGCAGGATTCGACGCCACGGGTCGATGTGGTTCATCCGGTACATCCGGCAGCCTCGACCGCGCAGGCGGTGGATACCGCAGCCCTGCTGGAAACGGTGGACGGAGACCAGGACCTGCTGTCGCACCTCTGTTCGATGTTTCTCGATTCGCTGCCCGGCATGCAGGAGCGGCTGCGCCTCGCGGTCGAGGCGGCCGACCCGCGGGAGGTCGTCGCCGCTGCGCATGCGCTGCGCGGGGTGATCTCGAACTTCCATGCGCGCCCGGCAGTGGACGCCCTGTCGATGCTGGAGCATATCGCCGCCGGACAGGGGATGGACACGGGCAGGCTGCAGGCCGCACATGACGATGCCTGTACCGAGGTCGGTCGCGCCTGCCTGGCGCTGCGCGAGGCCATGGAGTTCCCGGCCTGAACATCTGCCGTACGCAGTCACGCCCGCGCCTATAATCCCCGGCATCCCACCACCGAGCCGCAGAGCCTTGGCCGAACCGTCATCCGGGCAGCGCACGCCGCCGCCCTCGCGACTCTCCTCCGGGCCGTTTGCTGCCCCTCCGGCAGTTCTGTTCGCGACCTCGGAGGTCGCGCCGCTGGTGAAGACCGGCGGCCTCGCCGACGTCAGCGCCAGCCTGCCGGCCGCACTGGTGGCGCTGGGCTGCGACCTGCGCCTGCTCGTGCCGGGGTATCCGGCCGTCCTTGCCGGCATGCACGACCGCCGCGTCGTGGCACGGATCGAGCCGTTCGCCGACCTGCCCGGTGCGGCATTGCTCGCAGGCCGGATCAACGGCACCCTGGATGTCCTGGTGATCGACTGTCCCGAACTGTACGATCGGGCCGGGAATCCGTATGTCGATGGCACCGGTGCCGACTGGCCGGACAATCCGTTGCGCTTCGGCCTGCTGTCACGGGTCGCTGCCGTCCTCGGCGGCGACCGCTCGCCGCTGGACTGGCGCCCGGACATCCTGCATTGCAACGACTGGCAGACCGGTCTGGCTCCCGCCTATCTCGCCTTCGGGCGCGGCGTATTCCACGCCGCAGCGGATCGGCGGCCTGCCAGCGTGTTTACCGTGCACAACCTGGCCTTCGGCGGGTCGTTCGAACCGTCGCTGCTGGCGCGCCTCGGGCTGCCGCGGGAGAGCTTCGGCATCGATGGGCTCGAGTACCACGGGCGCCTGTCCTTCCTGAAATCCGGCCTGTACTACGCCGATGTAGTCACCACCGTGAGCCCGACCTACGCACGCGAGATCCGGCAGGCACCGCTGGGCTTCGGCTACGAAGGGCTGCTCGCTGCCCGTGGCGACCGGCTGCGCGGCATCCTGAACGGCATCGACCTCGACGCCTGGGATCCGGCCGGCGATCCGCACCTGACCGCGCGCTTCGATGCGACCACCCTGCCCGCGCGAGCCGCCAACCGTATCGCCGTACAGCAGCGCCTGGGTCTCGAACCGGACGCCAGCGCGATGCTGTTCGGCGTGGTCAGTCGCCTGACCGAACAGAAGGGCATAGACCTGATCCTGGACGCCTGGCCGGACCTGCTGGCTCGAGGCCACCGCCTGCAACTGGCGATGCTCGGCTCGGGGGATCGCCTGCTTGCGCGCCGCGCGGCCGATTGCATGCGCCGCTACCCCGGCCGGGTCGGTTTCATCGACGGTTTCGACGAACCGCTGTCGCACCTGATCGAGGGCGGCTGCGATGCGTTCCTGATGCCCTCGCGCTTCGAGCCCTGCGGCCTGAACCAGATGTACAGCCAGCGATACGGTGCACCGCCGCTGGTGCGGGCCACCGGAGGGCTGGCAGACTCGGTTACCGATGATGATCCGGCCGCGGGCCGCAGGGGGACCGGTTTCGTGATCCCCGGAGACACCCCGGCCGACTTCGCGGTGACGGTCGAACGGGCACTCACTGCCTGGCAGGACAGGCCACGCTGGCACGCCATGCAGCAGGCCGGCATGCAGCGTGACTTCGGCTGGCAGGCGAGCGCGGGCGCCTACCTCGATGCATACCGCCAGGCGATCGCTGCCGCCAGCACCGCTACAGCCAGGTCATCATCCCCAGTTCGAACGGATGGGTGAGCAGTTCATGGCAGGGGTAGACCCGGATACGGTACTCGAGCCTGCCGCATAGCTCGGGCGTGAGCGCAAGCGCGAACCGGTGCTCGCCCTGGCCGGTACGCTCGCCCGTGGGCTCGAACGACAGGCGCTGCGGCTGGCGCAGCTTCTCGTAGGGCGTCTGCCGGGCAAGCGTCAGTTCCACCACGACATCGTCCGGGGCCAGTCCGTTCAATTGCACCGCCACGTCGATGCGCACGCCCTCGCCGAAGCGCAGCGACTTGCGCGGCTGATCGAGCCTGCGCGCGGTCACGCCATCCCAGGATGCGCGAACCCGCGCCTTCCACTCGGCCACCTCCCGGGCTCGGGCGAAGTGGCCTTCGCTGTAGCGCTGCCACTGGAGGCTGGCCGGGTGGTAGAACTTCTGCAGGTACTGTCCGACCATGCGCGCGGTATTGAACCGCGGCAGCAGCGTCGCGATCGATCGCTTGGCCATGCGCACCCAGCGCGGCGAGAAGCCGGACGGGCCGCGGTCGTAGTACATCGGGATCACCTGATCCTGCAACAGTTCGTACAGGGTCTGGCATTCCTCGCGCGTGCGCCGTGCATCGTCGAGGTACTGGGACGCCGGCTTGATGCCCCAGCCGTTCTGCCCGTCGCAACCTTCGCCCCACCAGCCATCGAGCACCGAAAGATTGAGCACGCCGTTCATCGCCGCCTTCATGCCGGAAGTGCCACTTGCCTCCAGGGGGTAGACCGGATTGTTCAGCCAGACATCCACGCCCGACACGATGCGCCGGGCCAGGCGCAGGTCGTAGCCCTCGAGCAGCAGCAACCGGCCCTCGAAGCCGGGCAGGCGCGAGATCTCGTGCAGCCTGCGGATCAGTGCCTGCCCGGGAAGGTCGGCCGGGTGGGCCTTGCCCGCATAGACGAACAGCACCGGTCGCTTCGCATCCGAGATCAGGTCGCGCAGGAAATCGAGGTCTTCGAACATCATCGTCGCGCGCTTGTAGGTGGCGAAGCGGCGGGCGAAGCCGATCGTCAGCACGTTCGGATTGTCCGGGTCGGCGTACTTCAGCAGGCGGTCGAGGTGCGCCTCCGATCCATTGTTGCGCAGGTGCTGTGCGCGCGTGACATGTTTCACCAGATGCAGCATGTGCGACTTGAGCGTCTGCCGGACGCTCCAGAACAGGTGATCCGGGATGTCGTCGATGCGCTTCCAGAACTCGGCGTCACGCTGGCGCGCGAGCCAGTCGGGCCCGAGGTAGCGCTGGAAGATCTCCATCCACTGCTCGGCAAGGAAAGTCGGCACGTGAACACCGTTGGTCACGTAGTCGATGGGGTTCTCTTCGGGCGCGATCTGCGGCCACAGTTCGCGGCAGATTTCGGCCGAGACGCCGCCGTGGATCTGCGACACGCCGTTCTGGAAGCGCGACGCACGGATGGCCAGCGCCGTCATGTTGAAATCGCCGTTGCCCATGCCGTGCCCGAGTGCCATCAGCTGCTTGTGATCGAGGCCCAGCTGCGGCGCGAACTGCTCGAAGTAGTCGGCGATCATCGACTCTGCGAAATGGTCATGGCCGGCGGGCACCGGCGTATGCGTGGTGAACACCGTGTTCACCGCGACCGCCTCGAGCGCAGTGGCGAAGCCGAGCCCGCCCGCCACCAGCTCGCGGATGCGCTCGAGCACCAGGAACGCGGCATGGCCCTCGTTGATGTGCCAGACGGTCGGGGCGACATCCAGGGCGCGCAGCGCGCGCACCCCGCCGATGCCGAGCACGATCTCCTGTTCGATGCGGGTAGTGCGGTCGCCGCCATAGAGCCGGCGGCAGATCTCGCGGTCGGCGGGCGCATTGGACTCATCGTCGCTGTCGAGCAGGTACAGCGTGACATGCCCGC
>JBILGF010000119.1:0-7961 GCA_044351195.1 Burkholderiales bacterium | reverse complement strand
ATCATCGCGCAGCCCGACAGGTGTGCCCCCGAGGAGCGGCCGCAGACGTAGATGCGATCGGGGTTGCCGCCGAAATCCTTTGCATGTTCCCAGGTCCACTTCACCGCGCGACGCACCTGGTCGACCATCGGGAACAGGCTGCCGTCGACATCCTGCACCGGCGCGAAGTCCGGCACCACCATGTGCGCGCCGGCGCGCACCAGCATCTCGCCCGGGTAGGCATGGTCGCGCGCGAGATGGCCTTTCCAGGCGCCGCCGTGCACGTAGATCATCACCGGCGCATTCGGCTCCGCCGTGCGATAGACGTCGAGCTGCTCGACCTCGGTCGGTCCGTAGGCCACGCGCATCGGGGCGCCGACGCGCTGGCGCACCTGTTCACTCAGCACCGCCAGCCGGCCGTTCACCTGCTTCGAGTTGGGCGCCCAGACCTGCTGGTCATAGGCGTCGTCGAGCGCCTTCTGGTCGAGGTCGCGGAAGACTTTGTCGCTCATCGATACGCTCCGGCGGAAGGATCACGCGGGGATGCTATCACCCCGCCGAGATCGCCCGTTCCGCCCAGCGCGCATAGGTGCCGGTCTCGATCATCAGCGGCCGCACCACGGTGCGCAGCACGCGCAGCTCTTCTGCGGTCGGTGCACCGGTCGCCGGCACCGTCGAAGTGTCGCCGAGATCGAAGCCGGTGTTCTCGCGTACCTCGTCGATCGTGTGCCCCGGATGCACCGAGCCCAGTCGCAGTTCGCCGACCTCGGCGTCGAAATCCAGCGTCGCCTTCGGCGTGACCACCTTGCTCGGGCCGCCCAGCCGCAGCACATCCGGCGGCGTGGCGCCCGCGGCCGACACGAAGTCGACCCGCTCGACCAGCGAGCGCCGGGTGTGCTCGGTGCGGAACACCACCGTCCGGCGCGCGCAGTAGTAGATCATCCCGCCGCCGTAGCCACCCGGGAAGCGCATCGTCGGATGGTCGGGATCCTCGCCCAGCTGGTGCAGGTTGTAGTTGCCATGGCGGTCGATCTGCACGCCGCTGACGAAGAACAGCCCGAGCTCGCCGCGCTGGGCAAGGAAGTGGAACTGGCGCGAGGTGTGGAACGGCCGGAACACGGTGTTCAGGATGATCAGTTCGGCGTCGGGCGCATGCATGTGCTTCGCCAGCAGCAGGCCGGTGGCCGGCAGCTGCGACAGCGCACCGCAGGCGGAGATCTCGCCGTCGCGCACCTCGCGCGACAGCAGCACCGCCATCAGCTCGTCTTCGTTGTAACCACGCGCTGCGCTCATCGTGGCTGCCTGCGGATCGCGTCGGGCACGAAGCGCTCGACGTAGGCGTCGTGGTCCTCGACGCCGAACACCTGCTCATCGAGCCAGGCCGCGAACGTGTCGTCCGATTGCGCGGCGGCCGCATAGGCGCGCATCGCATCGCGATCGACCGGGTAGCGCCCGGTGAGTCCGCCCGGATGTGCGCCGAACGGCGCATGCACGACCCCGTCGACCAGGATCGACGGCAGGAAGGCGCCATCGGCCGTCTTCTCGGTCACGCGATCGACGATCTCCTCGACCGTCACCACCACCTGCGCGGACGCCTCGGCCAGCATCACCGCCTCGACGTGGTAGCCGAAGGACACGTTGCCGCTGCGATCGGCCTGCTGCGCATGGAACACCGCGACATCCGGCCGCATCGCGCGGGCGACCACGCTCGTCTTGCCGCTACCGTTCGGGCCGTCACCGAAGGGATCGGGCGCGACCACCATGTCGTCGCGGCGGGCGAGCAGGTCGGTGCCGACCAGCCCGATCACCGGAACGTATGGAACCCCCATGGACCCAGCCTGGGCCTGCGAGAAGAGCACCCCTCACGTGTTGTCGAGGGCCCTCACCCGGGCGCCGAGCACATGGCGCGCGAAATTCGGACCGGTGCGCGCGAACTCGCCCATGGTCACGCTGCAGGTATCGACGACGGCCACCGCGCCGGCGCCGACCAGGAAGTCG
This sequence comes from Burkholderiales bacterium, assembly GCA_044351195.1. Classification (GTDB taxonomy): domain Bacteria; phylum Pseudomonadota; class Gammaproteobacteria; order Burkholderiales; family CAIKXV01; genus CAIKXV01. Next base: position 5,984 of record JBILGF010000119.1, on the reverse strand, counting down.
ATGTTGAGGTCGCCGCCGACCACGCCGATCACGCGCAGCTCGCGCACCTTGCGCCGGACCAGCTCGCGCAGGAAGGCCATCGGCGGACGCTCGAGGTTGGCGCTCATCACCAGGCTCGACCCGGATTTCACCCGTGCCGTCGCCGCCTGCATCGATTCGATCTTTTCGCGCATGTGCAGTTTCCTCCGGTGCGCAACGATAGCGCGATTTAGCCAGACCCGCGCGGCTGTGGCCCCGGCTTCGTTGGACCCCTGCGCCGAAAACCGCTATGCTTCCCGCAGCTTGGCGCCCGTAGCTCAGCTGGATAGAGTACAGGCCTCCGAAGCCTGGGGTCGTGGGTTCGAATCCCGCCGGGCGCGCCAGCCCGCCCTTCGTCTGCGCTTCACGCGCCCCTCACCCGCCCTCACCCGTCTCTCGCCCGCGCCGCGCTGGCCCCCGATCGACGCCCTGGCGGTCGGCCTGTAGCAGACGGCATGCACCTCTCGAGCCGTGCTCCTGCGGCGTACTCCTCGACATGGGCGCGACTCTGGCAGAATGGCCCGTTCTGTCCAGTCACCTGTCGAGGATCGCATGAGCTACGTGATCGAAGTTCCGAAAACCACCGCGTTGCCGGTGGAAGGCGAAACCGCCACCTTCCCGGTGCGCCGGATCTACTGCGTCGGCCGCAACTACGCCGACCATGCGCGCGAGATGGGCCATGATCCCGACCGCGAGCCGCCGTTCTTCTTCCAGAAGCCGACCGACGCCATCGTCCCGAACAACCAGACCATCCCGTTCCCGGTCGGCACGAAAGACCTGCACCACGAGATCGAGCTGGTGGTCGCGATCGGTACCGGCGGCAAGAACATCACGCAGGACAAGGCGCTCGACCATGTCTACGGTTACGGCGTCGGCCTCGACATGACCCGCCGCGACCTGCAGGGCGAGGCCAAGAAGATGGGCCGACCGTGGGAGATGGGCAAGGGCTTCGACCAGTCGGCGCCGTGCACCGGGCTGAAGAAGGCATCAGTGATCGGGCATCCGGCCAGCGGCGCCATCTGGTTGAAGGTCAACGGCGAAGTGAAGCAGAAGGGCGACCTGAACCAGCACATCTGGAACACGCCCGAGACCATCTCGTACCTGTCGCACCTGGTCGAGCTGTTCCCCGGCGACATCATCATGATGGGCACCCCGGCCGGCGTCGGCCCGTGCTTCCCCGGCGACACGCTGCACGGCCATGTCGACGGCTTCGACGACCTGCTCGTCACCTACGCGAAGTAACCTCCTGCCGCATTCGAGTCACCCACCACCCCCGGGAGCTGGACAGATGAAGCAACGCAAACTCGGCGCAAACGGCCCGCAGGTCTCGTCCATCGGCCTGGGCTGCATGGGCATGTCGATCTCCTATGGCACGCCGGACGATGCCGAATCGATCGCGACGATGCACCGCGCATTCGACCTCGGCTGCAACCTGCTGGTGACCTCCGACGCCTACGGTAACGGCGTCAACGAGGAACTGGTCGCCAGGGCGATCAAGGGCCACCGCCAGGACGCGATCGTCTGCACCAAGTTCGGCAACCTGATGGGTGGTGGTGGCGTGAACGGCCGGCCGGAGTACGCGGTCGAGGCCTGCGACAAGAGCCTGAAGCGGCTCGGCGTCGACGAGATCGACATCTACGGCCTGCACCGGGTCGACCCGAACGTGCCGATCGAGGAGACGGTCGGTGCGATGAAGCGGCTGCAGGAGCAGGGCAAGGTGCGCTACCTCGTGCTGTCGGAGTGCGGTCCCGACACCCTGCGACGTGCGATGAAGGCGGCGACGATCGACATGGTCGAGACCGAGTACTCACTGTGGTCGCGCGATGCCGAGAACGGCCTGATCGCCGCCTGCAGGGAACTCGGCGTCGGCTACATGGCCTATGCGCCGCTCGGCCGCGGCTTCCTGTCGGCGACGATCAAGACGCTCGACGCGCTGATCGAGAAAGATCGCCGCCGGCAGCACCCGCGCTACCTGCCCGAGAACGTCGCGAAGAACGTCGCGCTGCTCGCCCCGCTCGAGCGCATCGCGACCGAGCGCAAGGCGACCCCGTCGCAGGTCGCGATTGCCTGGGTGATGGCGCAGGGCGAGTTCATCGTGCCGATCCCGGGCACCAAGCGCCGCACCTTCCTCGAAGAGAACCTCGGCGCAGCCGAGATCACGCTGACGGCAGGCGAGATCGCGACGCTGTCGGAGACCTTCTCGCCGGCGGCCATTGCCGGCACCCGCTATCCCGAGGCGCAGCTCAAGGGCGTGCTGGTCTGAAAGAGGTCCACCATGTCCGGACTCGAAGCAGGCCTCAAGGGGTCCCTCTCCTGGGAAGTCACCGAAGACCTGTGCATGACCCGCGGGGTCGTGCCGGTCTTCTCCACGCCGTCGATGGTGCTGCTGGTCGAACGCGCTGCGATCCACACGATCGAGCCCTACCTGTCTGCCGACCAGCGCACGCTGGGCACCGCGGTCGACATCCGCCACCTCGCCCCTTCGTTCCCGGCGCAGCAGGTACGCGCCGAGGTCGAAGTGGTGGAAGTGGACCGGCGCCGGCTGTCTTTCCGTTTCGAGGTGTTCGACGAGGTCGAGAAGGTCGGCGAAGGCACGCACACGCGATTCATCGTCGATCCGGACAAGTACGACGAGCGGGTGAAGGCGAAACTGGCTGCGCTCAAGGGCGGCTGAGCCACAGGATGCATCCGGGGGTGCTGCGCCTGCCCGGACGGCCCCTCCGGCACCCGCAGGCTCAGCGTCCCTCGAAGCCCGGCTTGCGCTTCTCGATGAAGGCGGCCATGCCTTCCTTCTGGTCGAAGCTCGCAAACGACAGCTGGATCGCCTTGGCCTCCAGCATCAGGCCTGCCTGCAGCGAGGTATCCTGCCCGGCGAGCACGCATTCCTTGATCTGGCGCGCGGCGATCGGCGGCAGCTGGGCAATCTGCGAGGCCAGTGCCAGCGCACGCGCCTCGACCTCGGCATCGGGCACGACCTCGCTGACCAGACCCATCGCATCGGCTTCCTGGGCGGTGACGATGTCGCCGGTAAGCAGCATCTTCATCGCCTTGAACTTTCCGACCGCACGAGGCAGCCGCTGCGTGCCGCCACCGCCCGGGATGATGCCGATGCGGATCTCGGGCTGACCGAACTTCGCGCTGTCGCCGGCGACGATGATGTCTGCATGCATCGCCAGTTCGCAGCCGCCGCCCAGCGCGAAGCCACGCACCGCGGCGATCACCGGCTTGGGGAAGATCGCGATCTGCTGCCACAGGCGGAACGCATTGCGCTTCATCATCTCGATCGGATCGGCCTCGGCCATCTCGCGGATGTCGGCGCCGGCCGCGAATGCCTTCTCGCCACCGGCCAGGATCACGCAGCGCACGGTCGCATCGTCGGTGAGCGCGGCCAGATGCTCGGCAATCAGCCGGCGCACTTCCATGTTGAGCGCATTGCGCGCGTCGGGGCGGTTGATGCGTACCACCGCGACATGGTCTGCGGGGCGTTCGAGCAATACCGGGCTGGACATCTGGTTTCCTCCGTGGAACGTTTGACCGATGCGAGGGGCGTGCACCGAGCGGCGCCGGATCGGGCGAACCCGCCGGCCTGCGAGCGGCAGGCGCCCTGCCGGCCGCAGCCTCAGCCGTCGACCTTCACGCCGGCGGCCTTGATCACCCGGGCCCAGCGCGCGATCTCGCTGCGGATCAGCGCGCCGAACGCCTCGGGCGTGGTGTGCGCCGGTTCGGCGCCCACGCCGAGGATACGCTCGCGTACATCCGGACGCTGCAGGGACGTGGCCAGCTCGGCGTTCAGCCGGTCGATGATCGGACGCGGCGTGCCGGCCGGTGCCATCAGCCCCCACCAGGTGGCGAAGTCGAAGCCGGGCAGACCCGATTCCACCACGGTCGGCACCTCGGGCAGCAGCGGCGAGCGCTTGGGCGTCGTGACGGCGAGGGCGCGCATGCGCCCGGACTTGATGAACGAGGTGATCGGCGGCGTCGAGTCGAACATGAATGCCACCTGCCCGGCCATCAGGTCGAGCCCGGCCGGCGAGCTGCCCTTGTAGGGCACGTGCACCGTCTTCACGCCGGCGAGCAGGTTGAACGACTCGCCCGCCAGATGCTGGATGCTGCCCGGGCCGACCGATGCATAGTTCATCTGGCCGGGCTGCTGGCGCGCGAGCGCGATCAGGTCCTTGACGTTCTTCACCGGCAACGACGGATGCACCACCAGCACGTTGGGCCCGGTGGCGATCAGCGAGATCGGCGCGAAGTCGCGCAGCGGGTCGTAGCCGAGCTTCGGGAACAGCGACGGCGAGATGGCCACCGCGGCGATCTGTGCGAGGTAGATCGTGTAGCCATCGGGCGCGGATTTCGCCACCTGCTCGGCCGCGATGTTGCCCGAAGCGCCGGGGCGGTTCTCGATCACCACCGACTGCCCCATCTGCTCCTGCATGCGCGCGGCGACGATACGCCCGAGGATGTCCGAGCCGCCGCCGGGCGGAAACCCGAGGATGAAGCGCACCGGCTTCGCCGGCCAGGCCTGGGCGCCGGCATCACCGGGCAGCATGGCGACCACCGCGGCCACGCAAGCGCATGCGTGGGCAAGGCCCGTGAAGGACGTCGCCGCCCTGGTGCGCGCCCGGCGCACCGGGTCGTTTCCCTTGTTTTCCATGAAGACCATCCCCCTGTCGTTCTTCGAATGTACGACCGCCCCCTGGCGGGCCGTTCCACGTTCAGCAAATTCCGTTCCGAAACCTCGCGTGGCGCGCCCGATCCACGCTGGTCAGCCGGCCTGGCGGGCGATGCCGCTACGCACCCGGCCACCGGCCCATTCCTCGGGCAGCGACCGTGCGCCGGGCAGGGTAAGCCAGACGCGATACAGCAACCGGCCATGCTGCGCATCACCATCGTCGCTGAATGCCGTACGGTCGTGCAGCACGCGGTAGTTGCTGATGAACTGCAGGTCTCCCGGACGGAACGCGACCTGGATGCACAGTGCCTCGGCGAGTTCCTCGACGCGCTGTAGCGCCTCGCGCTGCACCGGGGTGAGCGTCTCGCCGCTCACCCGCTGTGCGCTCTCGATCAGCGTCGCCGAGAAGCGGCAGGAAAGCTTGCCGTCGTGCCATGCATAGACCGGCTCGCTGTACCAGCCCGGCTCGCCCGATGGCTGCTCGCCGCGCCAGTCGAGGTTGAATCGGTCGTAGAGCACGCCCACGAGATACGGGTAACGCTCGAGCAGCGCGTTGTACACCGCGGCCGAACTGGCCACCAGGCTCAGCCCGCCCTCGCGTGCCGGGCGCACGCAGCACAGGCCGACCACGTCGGCACCGATGTCGGTGTGGAAACGCTGGCGCAGGCGGGTCTGGTACAGGCGCGTGCGGCCATCGGCCATGTCGCGGCCTTCGTCGCGCACATACCCGAGCAGGTCGCCGCGTGCGTTCTGCGAGATCGCGGAACCCAGGTGCGAGGACACGCCCCAGAAGATGATCGCCAGGTCGTCGGCATCGTAGCGCCGCGCATCCAGGCCGCGGATCTGCACGAAGCCGCGTCCGTGCTCCAGTTCGCCCGCGATACGAGCGAACTCGGCCGACAGCGACGGCAGCATGAAGTCGTCGCGGGTCACCGACTCGAGCGGCCGACCCGCCTGCTTCACCGACGCGAGGGCACGATCGATCTCGCACAGGGTGGCAGGGGCCAGGTGCCACACCCAGTCTTCCGGCCCGCCGCGCAACTGCGCGCCGGTCCACACGGAGGCGTCCTGCACCGGCGTGGTGAGCACCACCGACGAGGCCGCCCCGCTCATGCCTTGTTCGCGAGCGTCGACTTGCCGTAGGAACGAGGGTCACGCGGCTGCCAGCGGCCACCGTCCACCAGCGTGAGGAAATCGAGCACCAGCCGGTTGAAGCTGTCGGGATCTTCCAGGTTCACCGCATGGCCGGTGTTGCACATCACGGTGAGGCCACAGCCCGGGATCACCCGCTTCA
>JBILGF010000118.1:0-8017 GCA_044351195.1 Burkholderiales bacterium | reverse complement strand
AGAAAGCGAAGCGATACATGCCGCCATCGACCGGGATGACGGTGCCGGTGATGTAGGCGGCCAGCGGCGAGGAGAGGAAGAGCACCAGGTTCGCCAGTTCTTCCGGGTCGCCGAAACGACCCATCGGAATCTCTTCGCGCGCGAATGCCAGTTCATCCTCGAGGGTCGGATAACGCTTCTGGATCTGCTCGCTGCGGATCCGCCCCGGCTGGATGCAGTTCAGCGTCACGTTGTCCTTCGCCACCTCGCGCGACAGTCCCTTCGACCAGGCATGCACCGCTGCCTTCGCCGAGAAAGCGGCGTTGACGACCCGCGGCTCGGAGGTGCCGGTCAGGCTGACGATCCGGCCCCATTTGCGCGCGCGCATCTGCGGCAACAACGCATGCGAGAGCTCGCGGATCCGGTAGAAGTTGAGGACCATGGCCTCTTCCCAGGCCGCCTTGCTGCCCTCCACGGCCAGCGGGCGGCTGCCCCCGGCCGCATTGGTCAGGATGTCCACATGGCCCAGTCTGGCGATCGCTTCGGCTGCCAGGCGCTCCGCGGCGTCCTCCGGATACAGGTCCGCCTCGATGATTATTGGCGCCCGCCCGCCTTCAGCCTCGATCTCCCTGGCAAGCTCTTCCAACAGGCTGCGCCGGCGGGCGACGATGCCGACCAGAACCCCCTGATTCGCGAACGCCTTGGCGGTGGCGCGACCGATGCCCCGGCTCGCCCCGGTGACGAGGGCCGTATGGCCATTGAACTCGAAATCCACGTGCTCCCCTCCGACTCGACTCAAGGTCGATGCATCCGGCATCTGCCTTGCCCGCTGGTGTTGCATGTCCAGCAGCTTAACGCTGGACCCTGGCCTTGGTATCGCACCGCCTTTCACCACCAGCCCGGCGCTCACCCGCCGCCGCGTCTTGCCCGCTCACCGAAATCCGTGGTCTGCGGCTCGGAAACGAGCCCTGCAAGCTGCGAGGACTGCGTGCGTCCTTCCCTAGTCTGGTGTCATTCCGGCCGCCTTGACGATTGGAGGCCATTTCCTGTTCTCGGACTCGATCAACCTGGCAAATTCTTCCGGCGAAGACCCGATCGGCTCCGTGCCCTGGCGAATCAATACTTCACGGATGTCCGTTCTTGCAAGAATCGCATTCACTTCCTGGTTGATTCGAAGAACCGCATTACGCGGTGCACGCGCGGGCATCGTCAGCCCGAACCAGTTGATCACCTCATAACCAGGCACGGACTCGGCCACGGCAGGAACGCCGGGGAAGAGTTCTGAGGTCTTGGCGCTTGTCACCCCGATCCCGCGAAGCTTCCCGGCTCGCAGGTGAGTGACCGCCGCCGGACTGGCAAACCCGAACTCGACTCTGCCCGAAATCATGTCTACCAACTGAGCCGCTGCGCCTTTGTATGGCACATGCGTCATCTCGGTCTTCGTCAATGACCTGAAGAGCTCCATCGTGAGATGACTGGTGGTGCCGTTCCCGGCTGAGCTATAGACCAGGGTGCCAGGTTTGGAGCGCGCCAGGCTGATCAGATCAGCAGTGGTCTTTGCAGGAAAGCTGGGGTGCGCAACCAGGATGAACGGAAACTGCACAAGGGTCGTGACGGCGGTGAAGTCCTTGACCGGGTGGTATCCGACCTTCTTGTAGACGGCCGGGTTCACGACATGGGTCAAGGTGGTGAGCAGCATCGTGTAACCGTCACTTGGCGCCTTGGCCACGATTTCCGTAGCGATGACGCCACCCGCGCCCCCGCGATTATCCACGATGACTTGTTGTCCGAGCCTTTCCGACAAGGCAGGGGCGATCACTCTGGCAGTGGCGTCCGGTCCCCCGCCCGCGGGAAACCCGACAACCAGACGTATCGGTTTGGTTGGGTAGGCATGAGCGCCGGGAACGAAGACGCTCGTTGCAGAGCAAGCGACCACGACTGTCGGTAGTCGAGCCAGTATCGATGAAATGCGCATGGACAAACCTTTGGGCTGTTCCTGGATTGAACCCTGTCGGGAGCGCTGCAGCATGCAGCGGTTCAGCGTCGCCCGGCAACCATCATTAACCGAGAGCACCCAGGTAGTCTTCACTAGAAATGATGTTCGCAAAATTCGGCAATGTGTTCTTTATCGCCCAGTCATGCTGGTCCATCTTCATGTTGCCGCAGCAATCTTCAACGATGCTGACCATGAATCCTGCGTCATCCGCGCACCGCGCAGTGATCTCGACGACGTTGTTAGTGGATATGCCGAGCAGCACCAGATTGTCGACGCGCTTCGAATAGAGCCATGGCAGCAAGGGCGTATTGAAGAACGGGTTGGTCGAGTGCTTGGTGATGATCATGTCTTCGTCGTGAGGGGCGATGATGTCCGGCCATTCGCAGCCCCACGTTCCCGTCAGGCATGACTTTGCGGCCTTGAAGCGTGCGACGCGAGGATGTCGGCTCAATGCATCCTTGTAGTCCGGCTGGAACCCCAGGCGGACGTAAACGATCGGGATGTTCCTGGCCCGGCTCGCGTCGGCGAGCTTGCGCGTCTTGCCGAGGATGTCTCGCGCTTCAACCATCTTCGCGCTCCCCAGCGCACCGAAGAAGCCCTTCGGATCGACCATGTCGTTTTGCAGGTCGAGGATCGCGAGACAGGTGTTGTTGTTCGTAAACGCGCTCATTGCAAACCTTTCTGGTTGGATGATCAGTTACGCCACAGACGCTCACCGAACTGCCGCGATCGCCCCTTCCTTCTCCAGCAACGGAAAGACCCCTCCCGCCTTCAGCAGCTCCAGCAGCTTCGGCGGCAACACGACCGCCGTGAGGGTCTTGCCCTTGCTCAGGTTCCGCACGACCCCCGTATCGAAATCCACCTCGGCCACATCCCCCTCGTCAAAGGCCTCGTCGACCCCCGGGCAGTCCATCGCCGGGAACGCGAAGTTCACGCAGTTGCGGAAGAACAGTCCGTTGAGCGAATGCGCGAGCAGGCACGAGAGCCCCAGGTTCTTCAGTGAACGCGCTGCCGGGCGGCTGGAACCCATGCCGAAGTTGCGGCCGCCGATCAGGATGTCGCCGGGCTGGACCTGCTCTGCCCACCCGGGCCTGGTCGATCGGAACACGTACTGCGCCTGCTCCTCCGCCGACAGGTAGAACGCCTGGATCGGCAGGATGAGGTCGGTATTGATGTTGTCGCCGACCTTCCAGACTCTGGCTTGGAACTTCATGTCGGGCCTCAGTTCAGGAATTCGCGGGGATCGGTGATCACGCCGGTGATCGCCGACGCCGCCACGGTCGCGGGCGAGCCCATGTAGATCTTCGCCGACGGGTCGCCCATGCGGCCCTTGAAGTTACGGGTCGTCGCCGTGATGCAGGTTTCGTTCGGCCCGAGCACGCCCATGTGGCCGCCGCCGCACGCGCCGCAGGTGGCGGGCGTGACGACCGCCCCGGCATCCAGCAGCGTGCCGATGACGCCCGAACGCACCGCGTCGCGGTAGATGGTCTGCGAGCCCGGCGTGACGATGAAGCGTACTTTTGACGACACCCGGCGGCCCTGCAGGACCTGTGCGACCAGGGTCAGGTCTTCCAGCGTGCCGTTGGCACAGGAGCCGACGAAGGCCTGGTCGATCGCTGTACCTGCTGCGGCCGCCACCGGCTTCGAGTTCTCGATCACGCTGTCGGGGAAGGCCACCAGCGGCTCTAGCCTGGACAGATCGACCTCGCGCACGGCCAGGTAGCGCGCGTCCGCGTCCGGGTAGACCGGATCGAAGGGTTTGCTGTTCCGCGCCCGCACCCAGTCCATCATCACCGCGTCCGGTTCGAACGTGGCGAACTCTGCCGATAGCTCTGCTGCCATCGTGGTGAGGGTCTTGCGCGCGCTGATCGACAGGTTCGCGAGTGCCGAGCCGCCGAACTCGACGTTCTGCGTGGCGTGGTCGCCGAACCTGCCGGCGATCTGCAGGAAGGCGTCCTTGGTCGTCACCGCCGCGGGCAGCCGGCCCTTCAGCTCGTAGCGGATGGTCTCGCCGACACGGAACCAGGTTTCGTTCCTGACCGCTGCATAGACGATATCGGGTTGCCCGACGCCGCGGGCGATGCAGTTGAACACCCCGGCACCGCAGGTATGCGAATCGCTGCACAGGAGCACGTCGCCCGGCAGGGCATAGCCATGGTCGGCGACCAGCTGATGGCTGATCCCCTGGCTGTAGCCGACGTCGTGGAAGCGCTTGATGCCGAACTTCGCGACGAACTCGCGGCCGGTACGTTGCGCGGTCGCGCTCTGCTGGGTCGCCGCCGGTACCCGGTGGTCGAACACGACGATGATGCTGTCCGGGTCGTTGACCTTCAAGATCTCCCGCCAGCGGTTCGACATGAAGTTGTTGTCGAACAGGATGACGGTATCCACTGGCACCGTCACCAGGTCGCCGGGCCCGACATGCGCCTGCCCGCTCCTGCGCGCGAGGATCTTCTCCGCGATGGTCATGCCCACGATGGCGTCCCTTTACTTGACGGCGAACTTCTGCTCGAGCGCGTCCAGCTCATTCATGCCCATGAGATCGTTGAGTTCCTCGAACGACACCTGCAGGTCGGGACGCTCGACGACCTGGTTGTTTCCCACCACCTCGGCCTTGAACACCGCCATCGCGTCCATCATGCCCCTCAGTGCAGCGGTGGAGAACAGGCGCGGGTAGCTGACGCTGGCGACGCCGATCTCCTGCAGCTCCTTCGGTGACATCAGCGGCGTCGTCTTGCGCGCACGCAGGCCGAGGCCCATGTTCACGATGAGCGGCTTTGGCACGCTCCGGGCCACCTTCGCGATGTCATCCCTGGACAGCAATGCGTCGGCGTACATGATGTCTGCCCCCGCCTCGGCGTAGAGATTGAGGCGGCGGATCGCCTCGTCCACGCCCAGCGGGCCCGCCGCATCGGTGCGCGACACGATGCAGAAATCCTGATCGCGGCGGGCATCGACCGCCGCCTTCACCTTCGACACCATCTCTTCTGCGGGGATGCACGCCTTGCCGGCCATGTGCCCGCAGCGCTTGGGCCAGACCTGGTCTTCGAACATCAACGCGGCCATGCCCGCGGCCTCGAAGGCCCGCACCACGAAATGCACGTTCATCGCGTTGCCGTAACCGGTGTCGGCGTCCACCCGCAGCAGCAGGGTGTCGCAGCAGTCGGCGAGCCTTCGCGCGTTGTTCAGGTTCTCGTCGAAGGTCATCACCCCGCGGTCCACCCAGCCCATGCGGCTCTCGGACACGCCGGCGCCGGAGATGGCGCCCACCTTGAAGCCGGCGCGCTCCACCAGCCGCACGGAATAGCCGTCGTAGACGCCGGGCTGGACCAGGATCTCGGGGGCGTTCATCAGATCCTTGAACTGCCTGCCTTTACTCGCCATGGGGCTTTCCTCGGTGAATGTTCGACTTGTTATCGCGCTACCATGTCGGTGATGATGCCACGGACGCGGCGGTCACCATAAGCCTACGTCCGCATGCGTTCGGGCCGCGGCCACGATCCGTCGCGCGGTCATCCACGGAGGAACCTGCATGAGACAAAGAGCGAGCACGCGCCTGCGCGAGCTGCTGAAGGGCGGCCGCACGCTGGTCAAGCCCGGTGCATTCAACGCGCTGTCCGCGATGGTCATCGAGAAGGCGGGCTTTCCCTGCTGCGGCGTCAGCGGCTACGCGGTGTCGGCCTCGCTGCTCGGCAAGCCGGACGTCGGGCTGTTGACCCTGGACGAGATCGTGATGATCACGCGCTACATCGCGCGCGCCGTCTCCATTCCCGTGATCGCCGACGCCGACACCGGCTTCGGCAACGCGATCAACGCGATGCGCACGGTCGAGGACTTCATCGGTGCCGGTGCGGCGGCGATCCACATCGAGGACCAGGTCGCGCCCAAGCGCTGCGGGCATGTCGCCGGCAAGCAGGTGGTACCGATGGAGGAGATGGTCGGCAAGCTGCGCGCCTGCGACTACGTCCGGCGCGAGCTCGACCCCGATTTCGTGCTGATCGCCCGCTGCGATGCGCGCGGCGTGGCCGGGGGGAGCGTCGACGAACTGATCCGCCGCGCCAATGCCTATCTCGATGCAGGTGCGGACATGATCTTCCCGGAAGCGCTGACGTCGGAAGCGGAGCTGGAACGCTGCGCGAAAGAGATCCGTGGGCCGCTGCACTTCAACCGCACCGGCGTCTCGCCCCGAGTACCCGTGAACCGTCTGAACGAGATAGGCATCGCCATGGTCTCCAACGCGACGGGTGCGCTGCGCTGCTCGACGGCGACGATGGTCGACTATTTCGACGAGTTCGCGCGCGACGATGTCGAGGCGGTCAAGCGCTTCGAGGCGCGCACCAAGGACCACCCGGTGGGCAACCTGCACGCGTTCATGGGCTTCCCGGCGATCCGGAAGCTCGAGGAGGAATTCCTGCCCGCGGCCGAGGTGCTGGCCAAGTATGACGGCGCGGTGGGGTTCCAGCCATGAGGACGACCCTGCGGTGGATGGGCTGCGCCGTGGTGGCGACGGTCGCGTTCGAGAGCACGCTCGCGTCGGCACAGGCGTTCCCCACGCGGCCCGTCCGCATCCTCGTGCCGAGCACGCCGGGCGGCAGCGTCGATACCCTGGCGCGCCTGGTCGGCAAGCACTTCTCCGAAACCCTGGGCCACCAGGCCGTGGTGGACAACCGCCCGGGCGCGGGCGGGATCATCGCCGGCGAACTGGCCGCCAAGGCCACGCCCGACGGCCATACCCTGATCATGGGAACGGTTTCCGGGATGGCCACCAACGTGAGCCTGCACCGGAACATGCCGTACCACCCGACGAAGGATTTCGAGCCCATCACGCTGGTCGCGTCGCAGCAGCTGGTGCTGGTGGTCAACCCGTCGGTGCCCGCCGAGTCGGTGTCCGACCTGATCCGCCTCGCCCGGGCCAAGCCGGGCCAGTTGACCTTCGCGTCGGCCGGCAACGGCACGGGCGGGCACCTGTCGGGCGAACTGTTCAAGATCCTCACCGGCCTGGATATCGTGCACGTGCCGTACAAGGGTGTCGCGCCGGCCTTGCTCGATGTCGTCAGCGGGCAGGTCTCGATGACCTTCGCCAGCATCATCTCGGGCACGCCGCAGGTGCGAACCGGCAAGCTGCGCGCGCTGGCCGTCACCGGTGCGCGCCGCTCGCCGGCACAGCCCGATATCGCGACGATGATCGAGGCGGGCGTGAAGGGCTACGAGTCGAGTACCTGGTACGGGCTGCTCGCGCCCAGGGGCACGCCAAGGCCGATCGTGAAGCGGCTGCATGCCGAGGTCGTGGCCCTGCTGCAGCAACCGGCCGTCAAGGACAGGCTGCTGAGCGATGGCGCGGAGCCGGTCGGCAACACGCCGGAGGAGTTTCGCGCATTCATCGAGGCCGAGATCATCAAGTGGGGCAAGATCATCCGGGCGGCGGGGTTGACGGCCAGCTAGCTCGCCGGTGAGCCCATGGGCCAGATGAGCTTTCGCGCTCCCGAAGAAGGGGCTCGCGAGGGAAGTTGCGCTGGGATTTGTCGCTGGACGATATGTTCGTCTTTTGGAGGAGGATGCCTGAATGAACAAATCTGACAGTGCCGGCACGCGCCAGCGCACGCTACGCATCGGATGCGGTGCAAGCTACGCAGGGGATCGCGTGGAGCCAGGGGTCGAGCTCGCGGCTCGCGGCAATCTCGATTACCTCGTTTACGAGACATTGGCCGAACGTACGGTTGCTGCAGCGCAACTTGAACGGCTCAAGGATCCCGAGGCGGGTTATAACGAACTCATGGAAGCGCGTTTTCGGGGGGTGCTCCCCCATTGCAGGCGCAGTGGGACGCGCATCATTACGAACATGGGCGCGGCGAATCCGCGCGGCGCGGCCCAGCGCACTGCGGACATCATCCGGGAACTCGGCTTAGGCACCATGCGCGTGGCCACCGTTCTGGGCGACGACGTACTCGGGTACTGCATGCAACATGGCGAGACCCTGCGCATCATGGAGACCGGCCAGCCACTATCCACGATAGAGGGAGAGATCGTCTCGGCGAATGCCTA
>JBILGF010000117.1:0-8046 GCA_044351195.1 Burkholderiales bacterium | reverse complement strand
CAGACCCCTTCGTAGAACGGCAGGTTCACGTTGCCACCGCCGGTGGCCTCGACCACGATGCCGTCGACCTTCGCCTCGACGCAGGCGCGCAACAGCAGGTTGCTCGATCCCTGCACCATCCGGATCACGTGTACATCCGGACAGATATGGTCGACTTCGATGTGCTGGCGCCGGCCGGGCGTCGAGAAGAAGGTGACCCCCTGGCTGCTCACCGAGCCGATCGGCCCGCCGTCGCGGCCACCGAAGCAGGTCAGCAGTTCCGGATTCACCTTGGTCGCGTCGACGGCCGAATGGACCTCGCTGCCCAGCGCGACCATCACCCCCCGGTTGCGTGCGGCCTCGGTGGCTGCGATGCGTACCGCACACAGCAGGTTGCGCGGGCCATCCGCATCCTTCTCGTCGGCATTGCGCTGCGCACCGGTCACCACGATCGGCCGATCGGTTCCCACCGTGAGGTCCATCAGGTAGGCGGTCTCCTCGAGCGTGGCCGTGCCATGGGTGACGACGATGCCCGACACCGCCGGGTCTGCCAGCACCTTGCGCAGCGTGTCGCGCAGGCCGAAGGCCGTGGCGCTGTCCATCAGCGCGCTGTTGATGTTCGAGTGCTCGACGATGCGCACCTCGGCGACGTCCGAAAGCTCAGGTATCGCCGACACCAGGTCGGACGCGCTGGCCGCCGAGACATGGCCGCCGAGTGCCGCGTCGTACTTCGATGCGATGGTGCCGCCAGTGCCGACGACACAGACCAGTGGTTTCTTCATGGGTGATTCCTCAGTCAAGTTTCAGGAGGCGGCGCGCCGACAGGCCGAGGATCGCCTCGCGATCGGCGGCATCGACGCCCGCGAGCCGCTCGACCACGTCGACCGGCCGCGTGTAACTCATGTCTGCAGGGCAGTCGCTGCCCATCAGGATCCGGTCGGCACCCACCTGCGCGATCAGGTTGACCAGCGTCGCGTCGTCATGGGTGATGGTGTCGTAGTAGAAGCGGCGCAGGTAGGACGAGGGCGGCTGCACCAGGTGCGCCAGTTCCTTGCGCACCGAATGCCCGTGGTCCCAGCGCCCGGCCAGCACCGGCAGCGTACCCCCGGCGTGCGGCAGCACGAAGTCCAGCTTCGGAAAGCGGTCGAGCACGCCACCGAAGATCAGCGACGCAGCGGCGATCGCGGTGTCGGTGGGGTTGCCGATCAGGTTGCGCAGGTGATACTTGCGCATGCGCTCTGCGCCCACCGGGTTCACCGGATGCAGGAAGATCGGCAGGCCGAGTCGCTCGCAGCAGGCGTAGACCGGGTCGAAGGCCGGCTCGTCGAGGTTCACGTCCATCACATGAGTGGCCATGTAGACGCCGCGGATGCCGGGCAGGCGCGCGGCGCGCTGCACCTCTTCCACCGCCAGCCCGGGCGCCTGCATCGGCAGGGTAGCCAGCCCGAACAGGCGCTGCGGATGCAGCAGGTGTGCCTCGGCCAGGCCATCGTTGTATGCGCGGGCGAGCCGCGCCCCGAATTCGGGCGAGGCCCAGTAGACCATCGGCTGCGTCAGCGACAGCGCATGCACGTCGACCCGTGCGGCGTCCATCTCGCGCAGCCGCGCAGGCAGGTCGATGTAGGACTGCTGGAAGGTCGCCTTGTACTTCGGCACCGCGAAGGTGAGGTTGCCGCGCGGGTTGCGTCCGATCTCGACCCCATTGGCCGGGCCTTCGGCCTCCAGCATGTTCACCCATGCCTCGGGGTACCAGTGCGCATGGATATCGATGCTCATCGCCATCGGCGGAGTCTCCGGTTGCCCGCGGTTGCGAAAACGGTGGTGCTGCGGGAATATACTTAAAAAACACGTTGATCTCAGGAGGCGCAATGCCGGCGACACGAGGGGCTTGTCGAGGTGCAGTGTCCTGCGCGGCCGCCGCAATCGCCGGCATGGCTGCAGGGCTGGTGCCGCCCGGCATCGAAGAGGCGCGGGCGCAGGCCTACCCGACCCGCCCGGTGCGGCTGATCGTGCCGTTCGCGCCGGGGGGTGGCACCGATGTCACGGCCCGACTGATCGGCTCGCGTCTGTCGCAGCGACTCGGGCAGCCGGTGGTGGTGGACAACCGGCCGGCGGCCTCCGGGGTGGTCGGCGCCGACCTCGTGGCAAAGGCGGTCCCCGACGGCCACACGCTGCTGACCGCATCGGTCACCTTCGTGATCAGCGCGGCACTGCAGAAAGGCCTGCCCTACGACGCCTTCCGCGACTTCGCCCCGGTCACGATGCTGATCGCCGCACCGATGGGCGTGCTGGTCCATCCCTCGGTGCCGGCAAGGAATGTGGCCGAGCTGGTCGCGCAGGCGAAGGGCCAGCCCGGCAAGCTCAATTTCGGCTCCTCGGGTCCGGGCAGCATCGCGCACCTGTCCACCGAGGTGATGAATTCGATGGCGGGCGTGAAGATGACCCACGTGCCCTACAAGGGCGTGGCGGCGTTCACCGCGGCGATCCTGTCCAACGAGATCCAGGTCGGGCTCGCCAACCTGTTCTCGACCGAGAGCCTGTGGAAGTCGGGGCGGCTGCGCCTCATCGCGCACACCGGTACGCGCCGGCTCGAAACGCTGCCCGATTTGCCGACGGTGGCAGAGTCCGGCGTCCCGGGCTTCGATTCGTCGATCTGGTACGGCTTCCTGGCGCCGGCGAAGACATCACCGGCGATCGTGCAGCAGCTCTACCGCGAGATACGCGCCATCGCCGAAACCCCCGATGTGCGGCAGATCCTCTTGGCGCAGGGCAACGACGTGGTGGCGAACACCCCCGAGGCGTTCGCGAAGTTCATGCGTGCAGAGTCCAGTCGCTGGGGCGAAGCCGGCCGCCGGCTGGGCGTGTCGATCGAATGAGGATGGAACCCGGGATGACAGACTCGAGTATTTCGCGCCACCCGCAGCATGTGTACGACTTTGACCGGCTCGACACCGTGCCGGCCAATCCCACCAGCCTCGAGGTGACCGCACGGCGGCTGCTGTCCGGGCCCGACATCACCAGCGGCAAGTCATCGACCGTCGGCGCCGTGTTGCGCGGCGAGCACATCATCTGCACCCTCGGGCGGCAGGGGCGCGGCACCGGGGCAAAGGCGCACAGCCATCCGAACGAACAGTTCAACTTCATCCTGCACGGCATGATGATGAACGACATCGAGGGCGACCGGGTGTTCGCCGGGCCGGGCAGCATCCTGCACACACCGGGCATGGCAGTGCACACCGGCCTCGCCTGCCCCGACGAAGACCTGATTTTCCTCGCGGTAAAGGATACCCGGCACGGCATCGTCGGCCCCCCGGTGGACGGCCGCTACGACGGCCCGAACTGCTTTCCGGGTTTCGGCAGCCGCACGGCAGAACCCGCCGAGACGACGGCCCAGGCAGTTGCCCGATGGCGCACGATGCCCCCCGGGCCAGGCGTGGGCTACGTATACGACATGGTCGGTGCCGGCGCGGCGCACGCCGGCCGCACCAGTGCGTCGCTGGCACCGATGGCCGGTGGATCGCCGGCGCCCGGCGTGCACGGCCGCGTGCTGACCGGCGAGCGGATACACATCGGCGTCCTGCGGCTGGAACCGGGCGCGACGCTGCCCGCGCACCTGCACGAGAACGAACAGTTCACCTTCGTGGTCGAGGGAAGCCTGCAGGCCGACCTGGACGGTACGCAGGTCGAGGTGCCGAAATACAACATGCTGCACATCCCGTCACGCATGCGGCATGAGCTGCGCGCGCCCACGGGTGCGCTCATCCTGCTCGCGCAGGATGCACGCAGTGGCTATTCGCTCTAGCGCCGCGTCTAGCCCGCGCGCGGCAGGCTCACGCCCACCAGGGTGTCGCGGGTGAGCAGCTGCGCGAGGCGCTCTTCGCTCCAGCCGGCGGTGCCGGCCGGGCGCATCGGCACCACGATGTAGCGCATGTCGGCGTTGGAATCGTGCACCCGCACCGCCACCTCCGCGGGCAGTTCGGTGCCGAACTCCCGGAGCACGGCGCGCGGCTCGAACACCACGCGCGAGCGGTAGTTGTTGCTCTTGTACCAGGTCGGCGGCATTCCGAGCAGCGAACGCGGGTAGCACGAGCACAGCGTGCAGACGATGACGTTGTGTACCTCGGGGGTGTTCTCGACTGCGATCAGCCGTTCGGCCTCCATGCCGATGCCGAACTCGGCGACCGCAGCCTTGCCATCGGCGAGCAGACGTTCGCGGAACACCGGGTCGACCCATGCGTGCGCCACGACCCTGGCTCCCCGATAGGGAAACTCGTCTTCGAACACCTCCATGCGCTGGCGCACTTCGTCGGCGGTGATGATGCCCTTGGCCTCGAGCAGTTCCTGCATGGCCCGGCTCATGATCTCGTAGTCGGAGGGCGGGCCTTCGTCGTGCGCCTCGACCGGGTGGTGCGGATGTTCTTCGCCTTCGCCGTGGTGGTGGTGTCCCTCTGCGGGACGGCGATTCGCGTAGTAGTCGAACGGGTGTTCGTGCACGGGGTGGCTCCCGGGGTTGGGCAGGGTTCCGAAGCGACTCAGGCCGGCTCGAGCCAGTGCTCGAAGACTTCCATCTCGAGCAGGTCGCGCGCCGACCCCTGGTAGTCGGGCCAGACGGCGCTCTGCGCGAAGCGCACCCGGTAGAGCACCTTCCGCGGTTCGCCGTCGAACCCGTAGGCGAGTTCCTCGGGGTTGGGGAAGGCACCGCAGATGCGTTCGATGACGCCCGTCTTGCCCTTGATGTAATCCGGCGTGCGCCGATGGCCGGGCGGGTAGCTGCGCCTGACCTGTACCCGGTCGCCCACGTTGTAGCGATGTCCCGGGGCAGGGGTATAGGCCGACTGGTCGCCGGGCTGCGCCACTGGGGACGCGGCGTCAGGCGTCACCGGCCGCTCCGTTGCGTACCCGTGGACCGGGCGGCATGCGCCGCCTCGTAGCGCGCCCGCACCTCGGCCATCTTCGCGACGAGTTCTTCGTCGGTGACGAGACCCTTCTCGATCAGGCAGGCACGCAGCGCCTCGGTCGTGCGCTCGAAGTAGGCAAGCCCGGCGTAGCGCGCGCCGAGTTCTTCCGCCGTGCGGCGCAGTTCGTCGGTGCGGGTGATGCCCTTGCGGCTCAGTGTCGAGCGCATCGCGTTGGCCTGCCGCTCCCAGAACGTCATGCCGTGGTCGACGGTGTCGATCGGGCCTGCCGGCATGCCGCCGATATCGGCCACCAGCCGCTTCTGCTCTGTATCGCTCACTGCCATCCCCCTCTTGGCTTCAGGACCAAAGCATATGCCAAACATCCGCAACGGTCACCTCCCCGGATGGAGACCGGATTGCGACCGGATTGCGACCGGATGGCGACCGCGTGCGCGCAAGGCAGGCCGTGCCGGCACGGCAGCATCCGGAACGGCCCTGCGGTCGCGTACTATCCCCTCCCGACCACGCAGGAAACCCGCACGGAATGTCGATCGAAACAAGAACCGCCTCGCAGCGAGCGATCCTCGTCGCCGTCCAGTTGCCGGCCGTGGCTGACGAGGAATTCGAATCCTCCCTGAAAGAGCTGCAGGAACTCGCGCGCACCCTCGGCTTCGAGGTGGTGGCCACGTTCACCCAGAAGCGCGCGAGCTTCGATGCCACCGCGTACATCGGTGCAGGCAAGCTGGAAGCGCTGCGCGAGTTCGCGCTGGACAACGCCGACTTCGTCCTGGTGGACCATGACATCTCGCCCTCCCAGGCCGGGAACCTCGAAAAGGCGGTCGGCTGCCAGGTCATGGACCGCGCCATGGTGATCCTCGAGATCTTCCACCGGCATGCGCGCTCCAGGGCGGCGCAGGCGCAGGTCGAGATCGCACGGCTGCGCTACCTCGCGCCGCGGCTGCGCGAAGCGGCAAAGCTGGCTGGCCCCCAGGGGCGCCAGCGCAGCGGCGTCGGTGGCCGCGGTGCGGGCGAGTCGGCCGCGCAGACCGACCGCTCGCGCATCCGCGACCGGATCGCCGAGCTGAAGCAGGAAATCGTCGCGCTCGACCACGAGCGCCAGACCCAGCGCGCCCGGCGCCAGGACAGCCAGGGCGTCGCCCGCGTCGCGCTGGTCGGCTACACCAACGCCGGCAAGTCGACCCTGATGCGCGCCCTGACCGGCAGCGACGTGCTGGTCGAGAACAAGCTGTTCGCGACCCTCGACACGACGGTACGCGTACTGGTGCCCGAAGGCGTCCCGCGCGTGCTGGTCAGCGATACCGTCGGCTTCATCAAGAACCTGCCGCACGACCTGGTCGCCTCGTTCAAGTCGACGCTGGAGGAGGCCGCCGAGGCCTCGCTGCTGCTGCATGTGGTCGATGCCGGCGACCCGGGCTTCGAACGCCAGCTCGACGTGACGGTACAGGTGCTCGAGGAGATCGACGCCGGCGCCGTGCCCCGCCTGCTCGTGTTCAACAAGATCGACCAGGTGGGAGACGCAAAGGCGCAGGCCGCGCGCGGCAAGGTGCTGCGTGCCCGGTTCCCGAAATGCATCATCGTCAGCGCACTCGTCGCCGACGATGTCGCCCGGCTGCACAAGGCGATCCTCGCCTTCTTCCGCAAGCGCCTGGTGAAGGCGGAGCTGTTCCTGCCATGGTCGGCGCAGAAGCTGCGCGGGCCGCTGTTCGCGTCCTGCGAAGTGGTCGAGGAACGGCCCGACGCGGAGGGCACGTTCTTTACCGTACGCGGCGAGCGCAAGGACATCGATGCGCTGCGCGAGCAGATCGGCCCGGTGAAGAAGCCGCCGGCAAGAGCCCCGGCCGCGCCTGGCCAGGCGTAGCAGTCGGGCCCGTCGCCGTCATCGGCTCGGCGGCGGGCCTGGCTCGATCGATGCGGGCTGGTGCCGCCTACTGCGGCTTGAAGCCGATCGCCTTCACCAGCTTGCCGTACTTGGCATGCTCGCTGCGGATCAGCTCGGCGAAATACTCGGGCGATTCGTAGACCATGGTGAGGCCCGCCGCCGACAGCTTCTCGACCACGTCCGGGTGCTTCATCGCGCGATTGATCTCTTCGTTCAGGCGGGCGACGGCCTCGCGCGGCATGCCTGCCGGACCGACCCAGCCGAACCAGCCGCCCGACTCGTAACCGGGCACGGCCTCGGCGGCAGCCGGGGAATCGGGCCACTGCGGCGTGCGCGCCTTGCTGGTGACCGCCAGCAGGTTGATGCGGCCCGACTTGATATGCGGCGTGAGGCCGGTGACGCCATCGACTGCCGCCATCACCTGCCCTCCCATCAGCTCGCCCGCGATCTGCGCCGAGCCCTTGTACGGGATATGGTTGAACGAGAAGCCGGCCATCATGCGCAACTGCTCGAAGATGAGATGGGGAAAGCCGCCCTCGCCATTGCTCGCCACCGTCAGCTTGCCCGGATTCGCCCGGGCCCAGGCGATCATTTCAGCAAGGGTCTTGAACGGCGCGCCGGGGGCACCGACGACCACCAGGTAATTGGCGGTGGAAACCGCGATCGGCGTGAAGTCCTTCAGCGCATCGTAGGGGACGCTCTTGCTGGTATGCGGCAGCACGGCGAGGTTGCCGCCCTGACCTGCGGCGAAGGTGTAGCCGTCGGGTGCGGCCCTGGCGACCGAATCGAGGCCCAGCATGCCGCTGGCACCTGGCCGGTTCTCGACGATCACCGGCTGGCCAAGGCGCTCACTCATCCGGGGCGCGATCAGCCGCGCCATGATGTCGGTGGTATTGCCCGGCGGAAAGGGGATGACGATCCTGATCGGCTTGTTCGGCCAGGCCTGCGCCTGCACACCCACGCTGGCAGCCAGTGCCGCGGCGGCGGCGGCGAACATGAAAAGAACGGACTTCAGTCTCACGGTAAACCCCTCCTTGGGCGAACAGGTCTGGACACCAGACCACCTGGGCAGCGGGTGACGGTGCCGGGGTCTCCGGCACCTTCCCGCGACGTATTCTTATGCAGCCGGGATCACGGGCAGCAGGACCGCAGCCTGATGCTGCGGCCCGGTGTGCAGCGTCACCTTGCCGCCGAAGATGGCCGGCGGACGATCGGTCTCGTCATCATGGACGAACGGCCCGCAGCCTTTCATCGGGTTCTTCATGTTCG
>JBILGF010000116.1:0-8055 GCA_044351195.1 Burkholderiales bacterium | reverse complement strand
CCTGGTCGACGTCGGCCTGGGTGACCTCCTTGTCCTTGATCGCCACCATGCCGTGCGAATTGAAGCTCTTGATATGGCTGCCCGCAATGCCCGCATACACATCCTTGATCTTGCAGCCGGCCATCAGTTCGGCTTCCTCGAGCGCGCGCTGTATCGAATGCACGGTCGAGTCGATGTTGACGACCACGCCCTTCTTCAGTCCGCGCGAGGGATGCTGTCCCATGCCGATGATCTCGAGCTCGCCACCGGGGTTCACTTCAGCCACGATCGCCACGATCTTCGAGGTGCCGATGTCGAGTCCGACGATAAGGTTCTTGCCATCCCGGATCTTGCTCATGACCGACGCTCCACAGGTTTCACTTCTACGCCGCGCGGATTCGGCCTGCCATCGCCGCGCCGGTCTCTTCCGGACTCGCGTGCATCGCTGATGCGCACGGCGAACCCGTTCGGGTAACGCAGGTCGACGTAGTCCAGGCGCGTGGACACGGGTGCGACCGTGCCCTCGTACACCGACAGGAAAGTCGCCATGCGCTCGTCGACGCGATCCCGGCCCAGCTTCAGGACCAGGCCGCTGGTCAGCTTCACCTCCCAGGCACGGCGCTGCGACAGCGTGATCTCCTCGGGTGCCTGCCGCACGCGCGCAAGTTCGTCGCGCAACCCTGTGTAGCGGCGCGCGATCTCGGCAGCGCTTCCCGGCGGTCCGTTGAACACGGGCAGCCTCGCATTGGAGGCGGCGGAAAACACTTCGCCATGCGAGTTCACGAGCCCGGCGTCGCCCCAGCGGGCGATCGCCACATGCTCGTCGAGCACGACATGCAGCCGGTCGGGCCACACGCGGCGCACTTCCACCCGCCGCACCCAGGGCAGGCGCTCGAACCCCTGGCGGGCGCGTGCCAGGTCGACGGTGAAGAAATTCCCGGCAAGCTGGTTGCGCACCGTCGTCTCGATCTGTTCGCGCGTGACATTCTCCAGGGCACCCAGCACGCGCACTTCCTTGAGCGGGAAGATCGGCAGGTGGACTGCCAGGAAGAACAGCACATAGAGCCCGAGCACGGTGGCGACCCCGTACAAGGCGTTCGCCGCCGCGTTGAGCAGCGCTGGACGGTCCCAGGCGTCAGCCAGCATGGGACAGCTCCAGGATGCGCAGCACCAGCTGCTCGAAGGACAGGCCAGCCTGGCGCGCGGCCATCGGCACCAGGCTGTGCCCGGTCATGCCCGGCGAGGTATTCATCTCCAGCATCTGCACGGAGCCGTCGTCGCGCAGGATCAGGTCGGCACGCCCCCAGCCTTCGCAGCCGAGCAGGGCCGCCGCGCGCAGGGTCAGGGCCTGGATATCCGACTCCAGTTGCGCATCGAGGCCGCTCGGGCAGTGGTAGCGCGTCTCGTCGCTGAAGTACTTGTTCTGGTAGTCGTAGTTGCCCTGCGGCGCCTCGATGCGGACCAGCGGCAGCGCCTGGTCGCCGAGGAAGCCGGCCGTCAGCTCGCGCCCCGCGATGAACGCCTCGGCCAGAACCAGCGGATCGAACGATGCAGCGTGCTGCCAGGCCGCATGCACCTGCGACACATCGGTCACCTTGGTCAGCCCGAGCGTGGAGCCTTCACGGCCCGGCTTGACGATCATCGGCAGGCCGACCCTGGCGACCACGGCGGCCGGATCGGAAGACGCGGTCAGCACCTCCCAGGCTGGCGTCGGGATGCCGCCGGCGACCCAGACCATCTTGGTGCGCAGCTTGTCCATCGACAATGCCGAGGCCGCGACGCCGCTGCCGGTGTAGGGGATGCCGAGCAGCTCGAGCGCCCCTTGGACAGTGCCGTCTTCGCCGAAGCGGCCGTGCAGCGCGATGAACACCCGGTCGAACCCTTCGGCCGCCAGCTCGAACACACTGCGCTCGGCCGGATCGAACGGATGGGCATCGACGCCGCTCGCGCGCAGCGCAGCGAGCACGGCGTTGCCCGACAGCAGCGAGATCTCACGCTCTGCGCTGCGGCCGCCGAGCAGGACTGCCACCTTGCCGAATCTCGCCATGCCGCTCATTGCGCTGTTCCCACGATGCGTACTTCCGGTACGAGGTCGATGCCGGCGTGCTGCAGCACGCGCTCGCGTACCGCCAGGATCAATGCCTCGATGTCGGATGCAGTGGCACCACCGCGGTTCACGATGAAGTTCGCATGCCGCTGCGATACTTCGGCACCGCCTGCGGCCATGCCCTTGAGCCCGCAGGATTCGATCAGCCGCGCCGCGTGGTCGCCGGGCGGGTTGCGGAACACCGAGCCTGCGTTGGGCTGCTGCAACGGCTGGGTGGCGATGCGGCGCGACAGGAACGTCTTGATCAGCGCCCGGGAACGCGCACCGTCCCCGGCTTCGAACTTCATCGTTGCGCCGATGAACCATTCGTCCTCGCCCAGAACCGGCCGCGACAACCCTGGCGCAGGCGCGACCGCGAGCGCGACATGCCGGTAGCCGACGTCGAACTCGGCCGGTTTCCGCTCGACGAGCTCGCCGCGGCGATTGAGCAGCGAGACGCCCTGCACCCGATCCCAGGTCTGGGCGCCGTAGCAGCCGGCGTTCATCGCCAGTGCACCACCCATCGTGCCGGGTATGCCGGCGAGGAACTCGGCGCCTTCCAGCCCGTGCATCGCGGCAAAGCGCGCGACCTTCGGACAGGCCACGCCTGCCTCGAACCTGACCGATGTCGGCACGGCCTCGTCTGCCGGCTGCGAAAGCAGCGCCACCGAGGACAGCACGCCGTGCAGCAGGACGACGGTGCCGCGAAAGCCGCCATCGCGCACCAGCAGGTTGCTGCCAAGGCCGACCACCAGCAGCGGCTCGTCCGGCGCAACCGCGCGCAGGAACGCGGCGAAGTCGCACAGGTCGGCCGGCTGGTAGACCCGATCGGCGCTGCCGCCGGCACGCCAGCTCACATGCCTGGCCATCGAGGCGTCGGTGCGCAGCACGCCGCGCAGCGATGGCGACACCGGATGCAGATGCAGGGTCTCGGCCATGTTCATCCCGCCTCCTGCTGGAGCGCGCGCAACCGGGCCGGCACGCCGCCGATCGAGCCCGCGCCCATGGTGAGCACGACATCGCCGGGCTGCACGATCGCCGCGATGGCTGCCGGGAGCTGGTCGACCGACTCGATGAACACGGGTTCGACCTTGCCGCCCACCCGCACCGCGCGAGCCAGCGCGCGGCCGTCGGCGGCGACGATCGGCGCCTCGCCGGCTGCGTATACATCGGTGAGCACCAGTGCGTCGACCGTGGACAGCACGCGTGCGAAATCCTCGAAGCAGTCACGGGTGCGCGTGTAGCGATGCGGCTGGAACGCGAGCAGCAGCCGTCGACCCGGGAACGCGCCGCGCGCTGCCGCCAGCGTTGCGGCCATCTCGACCGGATGGTGTCCGTAGTCGTCTACCAGGGTGAACGTGCCGACGCCGCCCGCCAGCGGTACCTCGCCCCAGCGCTGGAAACGGCGACCGACGCCACGGAACCCGGCCAGTGCGCGCACGATCGCCGCATCGTCGACCCCGACCTCCATGCCCACGGCGATCGCGGCCAGCGCGTTCTGGACATTGTGCACGCCCGGCAGGTTGAGCACGACCTCGAGCTCAGGCCAGCCCGGGCTTCCCTCGCGCGCCACCCGGAATCGCATCTGCCCGCCCTCGACATGCTCGATCGAATGCGCGCGAACCTGCGCCCCGGCGGCAAGGCCGTAGGTGGTCACCGGCTTGGTCACCCGGGGCAGGATCTCGCATACGTTCGGATCGTCGATGCACAGCACCGCGTTGCCGTAGAACGGCAGGTGCTGCAGGAAGTCGACGAAAGCCTGCTTCAGCCGGCCGAAGTCCTGCCCGTAAGTCTCCATGTGGTCGGCGTCGATATTGGTGACCACCGACACCACCGGCGTCAGGTACAGGAACGAAGCATCGGACTCGTCGGCCTCGGCCACCAGGAACTCGCCGCTGCCCAGCCTGGCATTGCTGCCGGCGGCCTCCAGCCTGCCGCCGATCACGAAGGTCGGATCCATCCCGCCCTCGGCCAGTACGCTGGCGATCAGGCTGGTGGTGGTGGTCTTGCCGTGGGTGCCAGCGATCGCGATGCCCTGCTTGAGCCGCATCAACTCGGCCAGCATCAGTGCGCGCGGCACGATCGGCGTGTGTGCGGCCCGCGCTGCCACCAGTTCCGGATTGTCATGCTGCACCGCCGTGGACACCACCAGCGCATCGGCACCGCGCACATGCCCGGCGTCATGGCCGATGTCCACGCGGATGCCGGCCTGCTCCAGGCGGCGGGTGGTCGCGCTCTGCGAGAGGTCGGATCCGCTGACCGAGTAGCCGAGGTTGGCCAGCACCTCGGCGATGCCGGACATCCCGCTGCCGCCGATGCCGACGAAATGCACGTGGCGTACCTTATGGCGCATGGGCGAGCTCCATGCAGACCTCGGCGACGCGGCGCGCCGCCTCGGGCCTGGCGAACCTGCGCGCACGTTCCCCCATCGCGAGCAGCGTCGGGCGGTCGAGTGCCTCGAGTTCGGCCGCCAGACGCTCCGGCGTGAGTTCCGCCTGCGGGATCAGCCAGGCGGCACCGCGCTCGACCAGGAAGCGTGCATTGACCGACTGGTGGTCGTCCACGGCGTGCGGGTAAGGCACCAGCACCGATGCAAGCCCGATGCAGGCCAGTTCGGCGATGGTGGTCGCACCGGCGCGGGCGATGACCAGGTCGGCTTCGGCATAGCGCAGCGCCATGTCTTCGATGAACGGCAGCAGCGTCGCCTCGACGCCCGCCTGCGCATAGCGATCCTGCAGGGCCTCGAGATGGTCGCGGCCGGACTGGTGCACCACGATCGGCCGCTGCGCCGGGGCCATGCGCGCGAGCGCGGCCGGTACGCAGGTATTCAATGCCTGCGCGCCCAGGCTGCCACCGATCACCAGCAGCCGCAGCGGACCGCTGCGCCCGGCGAACCGCTCGGCCGGCGGCGCCACCGCGGCGATCGCCTCGCGCACCGGGTTCCCGGTCCACTCCGATGCCACCGCCTTGCCGAGCGCATCCGGGAATGCGCACAACACGCGGTCGGCGATGCGCGCAAGCACGCGGTTGGCCAGCCCGGGCACCGAGTTCTGTTCATGGATCACCAGCGGCCTGCGCAGCAGCGCAGCCATCATGCCCCCGGGAAACGCGATGTAGCCACCCATGCCGAGCACCACGTCGGGACGGCGCCGGAAGATGATCCGTGCGCACTGCAGGAATGCGAGGTTGAGGTCGAGCGGCAACCACACGAGACGCAGCAAGCCCTTGCCGCGCACGCCGCCGAAACGCACCGGTTCGATCTCGAAACCGTACTGCGGCACGATCGAGGCTTCCATGCCGCGTGGCGAGCCCAGCCAGACCACGTTCCAGCCCGCGGCGCGCAGCCACTGCGCGACCGCCAGCGCCGGGAAGATATGCCCACCGGTGCCGCCGGCCATCACCATCAGGGTCCGGGGCATGGTCATGGCGCCGGCCGTCATGCGGGCATCCCCTTCATCACGCGCCGGTTCTCGTAATCGACGCGCAGCAGCAGGGCGAGCGCCAGGCAGTTGGCGAGCACGGCGCTGCCGCCGAAGGACAGCATCGGCAGCGTCAGCCCCTTGGTCGGCAGCACGCCCATGTTGACGCCCATGTTGATCACCGCCTGGGCGGAGATCCACAAGCCGACACCCTGCGCGACCAGCGCCTGGAAGCCGCGCTCCAGGCGCGCGGACTGGGCGCCGATGGCGAACGCGCGCCAGGCGATCCATGCAAACAGTGCGATCACCGTAGCCACGCCGATGAAGCCCAGTTCCTCGGCGATCACCGCCAGCACGAAGTCGGTATGCGCCTCGGGCAGGTAGAACAGCTTCTCGACGCTGGCGCCCAGGCCCACACCGAACCATTCGCCACGGCCGAACGCGATCAGCGCGTGCGACAACTGGTAGCCCTTGCCGAACGGATCGGCCCAGGGGTCCATGAAGCCGACGATCCGCTGCAGCCGGTACGGCGAGGTCACGATCAGCGCGACGAAGCCGGCCGCCAGCAGCATCATGAGACCGGCGAACAGGCGCCAGTTCATGCCCCCGAGGAACAGGATGCCCATCGCGATCAGGGTGATCACCGCAAACGCACCGAAGTCGGGCTGGCGCAGCAGCAGCGCGCCGGTGAACAGCATCACCAGCAGCATCGGCAGGAAGCCCTTCTTCAGGCTGTCGACATAGGCGGCCTTGCGCACGGTGTAGTCCGCGGCGTACACCACGGCAAACAGCTTCACCAGTTCGGAAGGCTGCAGGTTCAGCACCACCAGGGGCAGCCATCGACGCGCGCCATTGATTTCCCGGCTGACGCCCGGCACCAGCACCAGAATCAGCAGCAGCACGCCGAAACCGAACAGCCACGGGGCGCTGCGCTGCCAGATCGCGGTCGGCACCTGGAAGGCCAGCAGCGCCGCGAACAGCCCGATACCCACGAAGATCGACTGGCGCATCAGGTAGAAGTGGGCGCGATTTCCGGTGAAGCGCTCGGCCTCGGCGATAGCGATCGAGGCCGAGTAGACCATCACGATGCCGACGGCCATCAGCAGCAGCACCGACCAGACCAGGCTCTGGTCGTAGTCGGCCATCGCCCGGCGTGGGCGCCCGGCTTCGTAGTAGATCGCGCTCACCGGCCACCCCCGCCGCCGCAGGCTGGTGCCGACTCCAGTGCACTCACCGCCTTGAGGAAGGCCTGGGCGCGATGCACGTAGTTGCGGAACATGTCGTAGCTGGCGCAGGCCGGCGACAGCACCACCGCATCGCCGCTGTGCGCGAGCGCGCGCGCACGCAACACCGCCGCATCCAGCGTCGGGGCCCGCTCGACCGGCACCGCTACCCCGTCGAGCGCGTGGGCGATCCGATCGCCGTCGACCCCGATCAGGACCACCGCGCGCGCAGTGCGCGCCACCACGGGCGCGAGCGGGGCGAAGTCCTGCCCCTTGCCATCGCCACCGGCGATCAGCACCACCGGCCTGGGGAAGCCGCTCAGTGCCGCGACCGTCGCTCCGACATTGGTCCCCTTCGAGTCGTCGTAGTAGCTGACGCCATCGATCTCGGCGATGCACTGCATCCGGTGCGGCAGGCCGCGGAAGCTGCGCAGCGCATCGAGCAGCGGCGGGTAAGGCAGGTCGATCGCGCGCGCGAGCGCGAGCGCGGCCAGTGCATTGGAGACATTGTGCAGCCCCGGCACCGGGAGCCCGCTGACCGGCATCAGGCGCAGGTCACCCTGCGCAAGCCACGGTTCGCCGCCAGAGGCGCCACCTGCAGCCAGACCCCAGTCGAGTTCCGCGATCGGGCGATCGACGCCGAACGAATGCAGGGCGCGCCCGGCAATGCGCATCGCCATCGACGCGTGGTCGTCACGGTTCAGCACCTGGATGCCATCGCCCTGGAAGATGCGCGCCTTGGCCGCACCGTACCCGGCAAGCCCGTCGTAGCGGTCCAGATGGTCCTCCGACAGGTTGAGCATCGCCGCGGCATCCGGGGACAGCGTGGCCGTCGACTCGAGCTGGAACGAGGACAGTTCGAGCACGATCGCCTGCGGCGGCGCATGCGTGCCGGACTCGATCCCGGACAGGGCATCGAGCACCGGCAGGCCGATGTTCCCTGCGACCAGCGTCTGCAGCCCGGCGCTGCGCGCCATCTGGCCGGCCATCTCGGTCACCGTGCTCTTGCCGTTGGTGCCGGTGATCGCGATCGTCTTCGCGCCGGGTATCAGCGCGCGCCGATGGCGGGCGAAGATCTCGATATCACCCAGCACCGGGACGCCGCGCGCCAGCGCGCGCGCCAGCGCCGGCTCGCTGCGCGGCACTCCGGGAGAGATCGCGATCCAGTCGAAGGCATCGAGCGCCGTCGCGTCGATCGGTCCCAGGTGCATCGGCACTTCGGGCCATGCGGCTCGAAGTTCACGGGCACCCGGCGGATCGCCACGCGTGTCCCAGGCCTCGACCAGGGCTCCCTGACTGGCCAGGAAGCGCACGCAGGACACCCCGGTCACGCCCAGCCCGACCACGG
>JBILGF010000199.1:0-6326 GCA_044351195.1 Burkholderiales bacterium | reverse complement strand
ATCGCACAGGCCATCATCCACAACCCGGACGTGGTGATCCTGGATGAGCCGACGGTGGGGCTGGATCCGAACCAGATCCGCGACATCCGCGCCCTGATCCGGGAACTGGGCGGCGCGCACAGCGTCATCCTCTCGACACACATCCTGCCCGAGGTCGAGCAGGTCTGCAGCCGTGTGCAGATCATCCACAAGGGACAACTGGTCTTCGCCGACACGCTCGGCGGCGTCAATGCATTCAAGGGTCGCAGCCTGATGCTCGGCCTGCGCAACCCGCCGGCCATCGAGGCGATCACCTCCCTGCCCGGCATTGCCCGCGTCGAACAGACGCGCGGCGGCCTGTTCCGCATCGAGCCCACCGCGGACACCGATCCGACCGACACGCTGGTGCAGGCGGCCTGGGACGGCAAATGGAATCTTTTCCAGCTGGCCCCTGCGGTATCCAGCATCGAGGATGTATTCGTGCAGCTGACCCACCGCGAGGAGACCGTCTGATGATCTTCACCGTTGCCGGCAAGGAACTGCGCGCACTGTTCTCGTCGCCGCTCGCCTGGGTCGTACTGGCCTTCCTGCAGGTCTCCATGGCCTGGATCCTGGTCACCCGGCTCGATGCCTACCTCACCGTGCAGACCCAGTTGATGCAGATGGAGACGCCACCCGGCATCACCGAGATCATCATCGCGCCGATCTTCGGTGCTGCCGCGGTGATCCTGATCATGGCCGTGCCTCTGCTCTCGATGCGCCTGATCGCCGAAGAGCGGCGCAACCAGACCATGACGTTCCTGATCTCCGCCCCGCTGTCGATGACGCAGATCGTGATCGGCAAGTTCGTCGGCCTGTATGCGTTCCTGATGCTGTCGGTCGCGCTGATCCTGCTGATGGCCGCATCGATGTACCTCGGCGGCCGCCTCGACCTGGGCCTGCTCGGCACGCTGTCGCTGGGGCTGGCGCTGCTGATCGCAGCCTTCGCCGCGGTCGGCGTATTCTTCTCCTCGCTCACCGCGCAGCCGGTCGTGGCGGCGACCGCCACGCTGGCGACGCTGCTCGGGCTGTGGCTGCTCAACATGTCGCAGGCCAGCCCCGACAGTCCTTTCCTGATGCTGGCACTGATCCGCCGCTACGAGAGTTTCAGCAAGGGCCTGATCGACAGCAGCGACATCATCTTCCTCGTGGTGTTCACGGCCGTGTTCCTGATCCTCGCCATCCGCCGGCTCGATTCCGACCGGCTGGGCGGCTGATCCCGGCCCGCCACGCGCCCCTGCACCGCCAACCGACTCCCTCGAACCAGGCAGACTGATGGCCACCAATATCGATCGCAAGTTCCGACTGAAGCTGTCGGCCCAGAACTGGCTGTTCGTCGTCCTCGTGCTGGCGCTGGCCGGGCTCGTCTCGTACGTGGCACGCGAGTACAAGAAGGAATGGGATGTCAGCCTGAACGCGCGCAACACCCTGTCCCAGCCGACCATCGACATGCTCAGGCAGTTGACCGGGCCGGTGAACGTGACCTCGTATGCGACCGGCCAGGAAGACCTGCGCAAGATGGTGCGCGACTTCCTCGCGCCCTACCAGCGGCTCAAGCCCGACATCAGCCTGTCCTTCATCGATCCGCGCGAACAGCCGAAGCTGGCCCAGGCCGCAGGCGTGACGGTGAACGGCGAGATGGTGGTCGAGTACGAGAAGCGCAGCGAGAACATCAATACCCTGACCGAGCAGCAGTTCGCCAACCTGATCATGCGCCTGGCGCGCGGTGCCGAGCGCACGGTGATGTCGCTCGACGGCCAGGGCGGCCGCCTGATCGACGGCAAGGGCAACCATGACCTCGGCCTGTTCGGGCGCCAGCTCGAGAACAAGGGTTTCGCCACCGGCCCGCTCAACCTCTCGCTCGCGCCGGCCGTGCCGGACGACCTGAAGATCCTGATCATCGCCGGGCCCAAGGTCGACCTGCTGCCGCCGGAAGTGAAGAAGATCAAGGCCTGGATCGACAAGGGCGGCAGCCTGCTCTGGCTGATCGACCAGGAACCGCTGCGCGGCCTGCAGCCGATCGCCGATATCTTCGGACTGGTGCTCAATCCGGGCACCGTGGTCGATCCTTCGGCGCAGCTCATCAACGCGCAGCCGACGATGGCGGTGGCCACGGGCTACGGCCAGCACCCGATCGCGCGGAACTTCACGCTGAACACGATCCTGCCATTCGCGCGCTCGATCGGCGTGGACGGCAGCCGCGACTGGCGCGAGACGCCGCTGATCGAGGTTGCACCGCGCGGCTGGCTCGAGATGAGCCCGATCGCCGAAGGTGCCTCCTCGGTCTCGTTCGACAAGGGCAAGGACGTTCCCGGCCCGATCACGGTGGGCATCGCGCTCGAGCGTACGCTCAACGATCGGCAGCAGCGCGTGGTGGTGATCGGCTCCGGCCATTTCCTGGCCAACCAGTATGTCGGCCTGGTGGGCAACATGGATCTCGGCATCAACATCGTCAACTGGCTGGCGGGCGACGAGAACCTGATCACGGTGCAGCCACGGGCCACGCTCGATTCGTCGCTGACACTCAACCGCACGTCGATGATGGTCATCGTCTACGGTTTCCTCGGCCTGCTGCCGCTGGGCTTCCTGGCCACCGGCGCCACGATCTGGTGGCGTCGCCGGCGCAAGGCCTGATCTCCCTGAAGCGCTCCTGAAGACGACCGTGAAGAACCCCTCGTGAAGAAGACCCTGCTGATCAACGCGCTGCTGCTGGTGCTGGTGCTGGGGCTCGGCGCCTTCCTCTACTTCAAGCCGAAGCCTGAGGAGCCGAAGCCGGTCGAGCACAAGCTGTCCACGCTGAAGCCGGAAGAGGTCAAGCGCATCGAGGTCAAGCTGCGCAAGGGCGATCCGGTGGTGCTCGAACTCGAGGGCGAGCAGTGGTACCTCACCAAGCCGTTCCGCGCGCGCGCCGACAACTTCGAGGCGCGGCGTCTGGCCGACCTGGTGCGTGCGGTCAGCGACCAGAAGCTCCCGGCCACCGACCTCGCCCGGTTCGAGCTCGAACCGCCGTTCGCCACCGTCATCCTCGACAAGCAGACCTTCACCTTCGGCACCATCAACCGGATGATGAAGATGCAGTACGTGATGACCGGCGACTCGGTCTACATGGTGAACCCGCAGTATGCGCAGGCAATCCCGCCGCAGCCCGAGCGCATGGCCGACAACCGGCTCTGGACAACGCCCGAGCAGCAGATCACCAGCGTCGAGATGCCCGACTTCAAGGTCGAGCAGGTCGATGGCAACTGGGCGATCCTGCCCAAGCCGCTGATCACCCCGACCCAGGACGACCTGAACCGCTTCATCGACGAATGGAAGCTCGCCTCGGGCACGCTGACCCAGCCGATGAAGCTCAAGCCCGGCAAGAGCGCGACCGTGGTACGCACCAAGGAAGGCAAGGCGATCACCGTCCATCTAGCCTCGCGCGAAGGCAACGACTGGATCGTGCTGCGTCCCGACGAGGGCCTGCAGTACCACCTGTCGCGCGAGACCGCACGGCGGATGTTCGAACCGAACTGGCGCTGACCGGCGCCAGGCGGCACGCGGCGAACGAGCGCGAAGCCGATGCCTGAACTGCCCGAAGTCGAGACCACGCGCCGCGGCCTCGTCGCGCGCGCGGTGGGCCAGCGGATCGAACGTGCGGTGGTGCGCAACCGATCGCTGCGCTGGCCGGTGACGCCAGGCATGGAAGCGGCCGTCGCAGGTGCCCGCATCGACGCGATCGACCGCCGCGCAAAGTATCTGCTGTTCGACTGCGAGGGACGCGGACGACTACTGGTGCACCTGGGCATGTCGGGCCGGCTGTGGGTGGTACCGCGCGCGGAGCCACTGGCCAGGCACGACCATGTCGACCTCGAATTGTCCAACGGGCTGTCGATCCGCCTGCGCGATCCGCGCCGCTTCGGGGCCGTGCTCTGGCTGCCGGCGGGTGCCCCCGAGCACATGCTGCTGGCCTCGATCGGTCCGGAACCGCTGACCGATGCCTTCGACGCCGCCTACCTGTACCGGGTGACACGCCGCCGCAGCGCTGCGATCAAGCTGGTGCTGATGGACGCCGGCGTGGTGGCCGGGGTTGGCAACATCTATGCGAACGAGGCGCTGTTCGCCTCCGGCATCAACCCGCGCACGCCAGCCCGCAGGGTCGGCCTGCCCCGCCTGCAGCGGCTGGTGTCGGAGGTGCGCGCGATCCTCGCCCGTGCGATCGATGCCGGTGGCAGCAGCCTGCGCGACTACGTGGACAGCAGCGGCCAGACTGGCCATTTCCAGGACGCGTTCCGGGTGTATGGCCGGGACGGCCAGCCGTGCACCGGCTGCGGCACGCCGGTGCGCACGATCCGCCAGGGCAACCGGTCGACGTTCTACTGCGTGAACTGCCAGCGCCGGTAAAGCCCGGTCAGCCTGCCGCCGGTGGCCGTGCGACGCCCGCCTCGACCAGCCCGGCATATTTCTGCAGCAACTGCTCGCGCGTCTCGACCCGCTGGGGGTCGAGGGGGATGCAGTCCACCGGGCACACCTCGACGCATTGCGGCGTGTCGAAGTGGCCGACGCACTCGGTGCAGCGCAGCGGATCGATCACGTAGTAGTCCTCGCCGGGCGCGATCGCCGAATTCGGACATTCCGGTTCGCAGACATCGCAGTTGATGCAGGCGTCGGTGATCATCAGGGCCATCAGTGCTCCCGCATCAGGCGTCTGGCGGACGGTTGCGCAGTTTCTCAGCCACTCTCGCGCCGACCTGCGGGCTCACGAACTGTGCGATATCGCCACCCATCAGCGCGATCTCGCGCACCAGGGTCGCCGACACGAACATGTAAGGGTCGCCCGGTGCCAGGAATACGGTCTCGAGCTCGGGGAACAGCTTGCGGTTCATGCCGGCGAGCTGGAACTCGTACTCGAAATCGGAGACCGCACGCAACCCGCGCACGATCACGCGGGCGTTCCGGGAACGCACGAAGTCGGTGAGCAGCCCGGAGAAGCGCACCACCGACACGTTCTTCAGCGGGCCCAGCACCTCGCTGGCGAGCTCGACCCGCTCGTCGATCGTGAAGAACGGCCGTTTCGCCCGGCTGTCTGCGACCGCGACGATCAGATGGTCGAACAGCAGCGCCGCCCGGCGCGTGAGGTCCTCATGGCCGAGTGTCATCGGGTCGAACGTGCCCGGATAAATGGCGGTGGTCATCGGTTTCGGTCCTGGTCGGTCACGGGGTGTCTTCTCGCATGGGCGAGCGCAGCTGGGCGGTTGCGTCATGACAGGCTGCAAGACTATCCGCATTGGCGTCCTGTTGCAGGTCGGCCCGGCGTGCCAGCATGCGGTACTCGACGGCACCGGCGCGCGCCTGCCGGATCGTAGCCCAGGGCGCGCTGCTGCCGATGGCCTCCAGCGCGCCGGTCGCGCCGGACACCGGCGCCGGTGCTTCGACATAGACCCATCCGCCCGGCGCGAGACAGGCATCGACGCGCGGCAGCAGCGTCGGCAGCAGGCCAAGCCGGAAAGGCGGATCGAGGAATACCACGTCGAAGCTGCCACCCGGAGCGGCGCTGCCATCGACGATCGGGTGCCGCGCTTCACGGTCGAGGAAGCGCAGCGCATCGGCCTTGACGATCTCGATCCGCGTACCTTCGGGTGGCGCGCCCAGTTCGCTGCGGCAGGCTTCCAGCGCACGCCCGATGCGCGCGTCCTGCTCGACCATCACCACCCGCTGCGCGCCGCGCGAGGCGGCCTCGAAACCCAGGGCACCGCTGCCGGCGAACAGATCGAGGCAGCGCAGGCCATGCAGGTCCTGCCCGAGCCAGTTGAATACGGTCTCGCGCACCCGATCGGGCGTCGGTCTGAGGTCATCGGCGGCCGGGAAGGTGAGCAACCGCCGGCGCCACTGTCCGCCGATGATGCGCACCCGCTGTGCGAGGGCGCGGCGCAGCGAAGGCGCATTGCCGCTGGCGCGCCGGGCAGTCGGACGTGATGTCATGGGCACTCCGTTGTCAGCGCAGCCGCGGCAGCGGCGACGGTGCCGGCAAAGCCGCCGGTGGCTCGTCTGCTGCGCCGACCACCACCGTGACCAGGCGTTGCGGATCGAGCCGCTGAAAGGCGCGCAGCACATCTTCACGCGTCACCCGCTCGACCAGCCTCGGCCATCGGGACAACCAGTCGACCGGCAGATCGTACAGGCCGATCATCGCCACCAGGTCGAGGACTTCGCGGTTGGTGTCGATGCGCAGCGGGAAACTCCCCACCAGGTGGCGCCGGGCGGCGGCCATTTCCTGCTCGCTCGGCCCCTTGGACAGGAACTCGAAAAGCACGCTGCGTACCACCGCG
>JBILGF010000115.1:0-8075 GCA_044351195.1 Burkholderiales bacterium | reverse complement strand
CGACGCCGCGTTCCGTCGCGCGCTGCTGCAGTTCCGCGCGGCGTGCCTCTCTCAGTTGCCTGCGGCTTTCCGGGGCGGCACTGCGCATCGTCTCGCGGAACGCGGCGCGCTCTTCCGCCGTGGTCAGCTTGTCCATCGCCTCGCGCCGCGCCGTACGGTCGGCTTCGCGGCCCGCGTGCTCCATGCCGTCACGGCCACCCTTGCGCCCGGCATGGTGGCCATGATGGCCACCCCTGCCCTGCGACGCCGAGGTGTCGCCGGCGGACGGGGAGGGCGGCTGAGCGATGGCGAACGACGAGGCGATTGCGAGCCCGAGTCCGGTTGCGGCAAGCAGCGACCTGAGATTGCTTTTCATCGTGGTGTCTCCTGTGGGATTGGACGCCGGGAGGCTCCCGGCGGACCCCTTGCCGGCCGTTCTTCCATCGCGGATCAGGCAGGGTGTACGGGACCCATTGAAGCACCACCATGTAAGCAGATGATTTCCACCGGTCACCCAGGTGTTTCGATTTGTAGCTGCCCGGGCCAGGCGCGCTCGGCGAGCGTTGATCAGCCGGCGGGCGTATCCGCCGGATCGTCGGCGTCCGGGCTGCGCGCGGCAGGGGCTGGCGCGGCCAGCATCACGGCCCGCGTCACCGGCGTCTCGAGGCTGATGCGCCCGAGCGCACCACTGCGATAGTCGTTGAGCAGTGCGAGTGCAGCCTTCTCGCGGTCGGGTACGCCGCCCTTGAGCACGAACCCGCGCCGCTGCGCGATCGCGTCGATCACGTCCGGGCCGTCCATGCCCGACGGATCGAAACGATAGCGCGTCGACAGCAGCGCCGGATAACGCGCCACCAGCGTCTCGCCCAGGAAGTTCGCGACCTCCTCGTCGATGTAGGCATTCACGCCCACGGCGTGGCTTGCCGCCAGCATGAGGCCATCGGCGGGATGCTCGATGCGCGGCCACAGCAGGCCCGGCGTATCGAACAGCACCAGCTGGTCGGTGACGTCGATCCGCTGCTGGCTCTTGGTCACCGCCGGTTCATCGCCGACATTGGCTATCCGGCGCCTCGCCAGTGCATTGATCAGCGTGGACTTGCCTACGTTCGGTATGCCCATCACCATCAGGCGCAGCGGCTTGAGCGGGTTGTCCCGGTGCGGCGCCAGCGCCTGGGCGAGCTTCGGGATGCGTGCCACGTCGGAGGCCTTGCGGCAGGTGAGTGCGACAGCCTGCACCTTGTCGCCCTTCTCTGCCGAGTCGACCAGCGTGCGCATCCAGGCTGCAGTCGCCTGCGGGTCGGCGAGGTCGGCCTTGTTGAGAACCTTCAGGCAGGGCCGCTGCCGATGCCTGCGCAGGGCATCGATCATCGGGTTGCTGCTTGCGCCGGGCAGCCGCGCATCGATCACCTCGACGACCAGATCGACCTTCGCCAGCGTCTCGGCCGCCTTCTTGCGGGCGCTGGCCATGTGGCCCGGGAACCATCCGATCGACATCTCTTTGCCTGCTTTCCATGTTGGAGCCGCGACCGGAGGTCGCAGCGACGCGCCACGTTCCGATGGTAGCCTCGCCCGGACGCCCGCCGTGCGTGTCCGTGGCGTCACCGGAACGACACCGGTTCTTCAGTATGATCGTCGCACAACCGACGTTCCGCGCGATCAGCGGTCGGTTGCCTGTCCAGTATCGTTCATAGGGAGTTCCAGCACGCATGAAGTCGGCAGAGCGGATCGTCGAACGCATCATCCTTGCCAGTCGTTGGATACTGGTGGTCTTCCTGCTGGGGCTGGCGGCGTCACTGGCCGTCTACGCGGTGTCCTTCCTGTACAAGTTCGCCAAGGTCGCTGGCGGCATGTTCACGCTCACCGACAGCGAGATGATCCTCGCGATGCTGGCCCTGATCGATTCGGCGCTGGTGGCCAGCCTGATCGTGATGGTGATGATCTCCAGCTACGAGAACTTCGTCAGCCGTTTCGACGAAGGCGGCGACGATGTATCCTTCCTCGGCAAGCTGAACGCAGGCAGCCTCAAGATCAAGGTTGCCTCGTCGATCGTGGCGATCTCGTCGATCCACCTGTTGCAGATATTCCTGAACGCCCCTCACTACGACAACGAGAAGATAATGTGGGCGACGATCGTGCACCTGGCGTTCGTCGCTTCGGCACTGATCCTCGGCTTCCTCGAGCAGATCATGTCGAAGCTGAAGTAGCGGCGCGAGAGGAAGCCGCGCTTCTTGCCACGCGCCGTTCAACCCGTGCCGGCAGGCCATGTTTCAAGGAGGACACACCATGCATTCCCCTGATTTCACGAAGGCGGCCAGCTTCCGCTGCGCGTCCCTCATGGTGCTCGCAGCGGCAACGATGCCAGCCTTCGCGCAGGCCGATTTTCCCAACCGCACGATCCGGCTGATCACGCCGGCCGCACCCGGTGGCACGACCGACATCCTGTCCCGGCTCACCGCGGCCAAGCTCACCGAATCCCTGGGCCAGCAGTTCATCGTCGATAACCGCGCGAGCGCCTCCGGCGTCAACGCCGGCGAGATCACCGCGCGCGCAGCCCCGGATGGCTACACGCTGCTGCTGGTCTACCACCAGCACACGATCAACGCCGCACTCAACGCCAAGCTGCCCTATCACCCGGTGAACGACTTCACGCCGATCACGCAACTCACGGCGGCCGGCCTCTTCCTGGTGGTCAATCCGGCCAGCCCGCCGAAGACTCCGCAAGAGTTCATCGCGTGGACGCGCAGCTTCAAGGGCGGGCTCAATTTCGGCTCGGCCGGCATCGGCAGCGGCGGCCACCTGGCGGGCGAGTTGTTCAACCTGATGGCCGGCATCAAGGCGCAGCACATCCCGTACAAGGGCTCCGGCCCGGCGCTGGCCGACCTGCTCGGCGGTCAGTACCAGTACAACTTCGCCGGCATGCAGGCTGCGCAGAACCTGGTGCGCGCCGGCCGGCTGCGCGGGCTGGCAGTGACCACCCCCAAGCGTATCGGTGCGATGCCGGATGTGCCGGCGATGGCCGAGATCCTGCCGGGCTTCGAGCTGGTCGGCTGGTACGGCATCGCCGGTCCGGCGAAGATGCCCAAGGCCCTGGTGACCCGGCTGAACACCGAGCTGGTGAAGATGCTGGCGATGCCCGACGTGCGCGAGCGCATCCTGGCCGATGGCTCCGAGCCGGTGGGCAGCGATCCGGAAACCTTCCGCCAGTACATGCTCGCCGACATGATCAAGTGGGCGAAGCTGGTGAAGGAAAGCGGCGCGAAGCTCTGATCGAGGCGGCGGCTGCAGCCGCGCTTGCAGCAGGCATGGCTGCTGCCGTCGTTGCCGTGCGCTCGGGGGTTGCAGCCCCGGCCACGAGCGCCTACCGCAGCGGATCGACCTTGATATTGCCCTTGCGTACGACTTCGCCCCAGCGGGCAAGGTCTTTCGCGACCAGTGCGGCGACTGCCGCTGAATCGCCCCACTGGAACTCGATCGCCTGCGCGGCGAACTGCTCGCGCAGCGCGGGCGTGTCGACCACCTTCCTGAGCTCGACGGCGAGGCGGTCGATCACCGCCTGCGGGCTGCCGCGCCGCGAGAGCAGGCTGAACCAGGTGGCAGCGTCGTAGCCCGGATAACCGAGCTCGGCCACGGTGGGTACGTCCGGCATCGCCGACAGCCGCTTCGACGACGACACCGCGAGCGCACGCAGCTTGCCGGCCCTGACCAGCGGGATCGCGGTGATCGGCGGGTTGAACAGCACCTGCAACTGGCCCGACATCAGGTCGGGCAGGGCGGAGGCACCGCCCTTGTACGGCACATGCACCATGCGCGTGCCGGTGAGCGACATGAACCACTCGGTGGAGATGTGCACCACGCCGCCGATGCCCGATGAGCCGAAGGTGAGCTTGTCGGGATTGCCGCGCGCGTAATCGACCAGCTCGCGGATCGATTTCACCGGCAGCTGCGGGTTGACCACCACCATCACCGGCGAGAAGCCGATCAACCCGACCGGGGTGATGTCCTTGCCCGGACTGTAGGGCAGCTTCGGGTAGAGCAGCGGATTGAGCACCAGCCCGTTGAAGCCTTCGAGCATCAGCGTGTAGCCATCGGCACCGGCGCGGCTGAGGATCTCGTAGGCGATAATGGTGTTGGCGCCAGGGCGGTTGTCGACCACCACCGGCTGGCCGAGGCTTTCGCCCAGGCGCTGTGCGACGGCTCGGGCCAGCAGGTCGGTGACACCGCCGGCCGAGAACGGGACGAGCATGCGCACTGGCCGGGCGGGCCATTCCTGCTGGGCTGAGGCGGCAGGTGGCACGGCTGCAAGGCCTGTGGTGGCGCACAGCACGGCGATCGCCGTGGCATGCGGAAGCGGCTTGTTCATGGGTTCTCCGGTGTGTCCAGGGTCATGGCGAGCAGGGCGAAGGACAGTGCCTTGCCATGCGTGTCGAGTGCGAGCGAGGTGGTCACGCCGCCGCCCAGCGCGTGTTCGCAGGTGAACTGCAGCGCGCACAGCTTCGGCAGCACATGGCGGCGGACTTCTCCATGCACGATGTGCTGCAGGTGGCGGGCGACCGCTTGCGCGGTGACCTGCTGCACCAGCTGCGGGAAGTCGTCTGCCCGGTAGGCGAACAGCGACAGGATCGAGGTGTCGCCCTTGTCGCCCGCGCGGCAGTGCGCGAGCTCGTGCAGCCGCCGCGCGCGGGGCAATGGCAGGGCCGCTGCCTCGAGCCCGGCACCTGGCGAGCGTGACGCCGCCGGTTCCGGCCAGTCGGTCATCGCACTGCTCCCGGCAGGGCCGGCCCGGACGCGCGGTCGGTGGACAGGTGCACCACGCTGCTGCGTACGCTGTCGCGCGGCATCAGCGCTGAGACGATGCCGATGCGCTCGGTGACGGATCTGCGCACGCCCCCGCCGCCAGCCGGACCGTTGGTGTAGAGCGCCTCGACCTCGAGCCCGACGCGCTCGGCCAGCATGCGGGTATCGCCGCTCGCGGCCGCACGCAGGCGCACCTCGCAGGGATCGATGCCATGTCCGAAGTCGCTGCGATGCATGGAGTCGATGCCGATCAGGTCGATGCGCAGGCCGGGAAGGTCGGGGTACAGGCGCTCGTGCAGCACTGCGCCTGCAAGTTCGGCCCGCGCGCGCGCGTTCGACCCGGCGTACGAGATCTCGCCTTCGCCGATGAAGCCGGCGCGGTAACCGACGCTCACCTTCAGCGTGCCGGTGCGCGCGGTGCCATCCGCGTTCTCGATGCGTACCCGGTCCTCGCCGAGGTCGACCAGGTCGACGCTGCCGAAGTCGACCACCACGTCCGGCGTGACATAGGCCGTCGGGTCGGTCACTTCGTACAGCAGCTGCTCCTTGACCGTGCGCAGCGTGATCATGCCGCCGGTGCCGGCTACCTTGCCCAGCGTGCCGTTGCCGTCGGCGCCGACATCGCAGAACGGGAAGCCCAGGTGGGCGAGGTCGCGCACGTCCTTCAGCCCCGGGTCGGCGAAATAGCCGCCGGTGAGCTGGCCCGCGCATTCCAGCAGGTGGCCGATCACCGTGCCCCGCGCAAGCAGCGTCGGATCGCCGAGCGGCCAGCCGAATGCGTGGATCATCGGCGCCAGGAACAGCGACGGATCGGCGACTCGGCCGGTGATGATCACGTCGGCGCCGGTGGCGATCGCCGGCAGGATCGCCTCTGCCCCGAGGTAGACATTGGCCGAGATCGGCGGGCCGTACTCGCGCACCGGCCGCCCGGTCTCGAGCGTCGGCGCGTCCAGGTCCAGCCGGTCGAGCACGTCATCGCCGGTGACCACTGCCACCTTCAGCGACAGGCCGAGCTCCTGCGCGATCGCGATCACCTGACGCCCGGCACCGACCGGGTTGGCTGCGCCGAGGTTGCTGATCAGGCGGCAGCCGCCGCGCGCGAGCAGGGGCAGCAGCGCCGTCATCCGGGCGCGCAGCAGCGGGTCGTAGCCCTGCTCCGGGTCTGCGAGGCGGCGCAGCTGCGCCGCCGCAACCGTGCGCTCCGCGAGACACTCGAGCACCAGCCAGTCGAGCTGCCCCTGGGCGACGAGCATCACGGCCGGGTCGATCCGGTCGCCCTGGAAACCCGCGCCGCAGCCGATGCGTATGGTGTTACGGCGTGACATGGACGGGAGTTCCTGACATGGGCTCGATTGTCTGCGGCACCCAGGGTGCCGTCAATCGGACGCCCGATCGCGCAGCCCAGGCCGTGGCGGGGCAGGCGATCGGCCATCGCTGTGGGACAATCGCGGCATGGATGTCGTTTTCCTCGGAGCAGGTGTGATCGGGTTGGCTACCGCAGGGTGCGTGTCGGGCGCCGGGCGCCGGGCCACGCTCGTCGAACGCAACCAGGGTCTGGGCATTCCGCCGGACGGCCTCCGGCTCGAACCTTCCCGATGAAAGACGCATGAACGCTCGCCTCGCCCCGCTGCTGCAGCTCTGGCCCTTCGTTCAGCCCTA
Source organism: Burkholderiales bacterium (assembly GCA_044351195.1). Lineage (GTDB taxonomy): Bacteria > Pseudomonadota > Gammaproteobacteria > Burkholderiales > CAIKXV01 > CAIKXV01. The sequence goes on along the minus strand of JBILGF010000115.1, from coordinate 1,643 downwards.
TCGCAAGCGCGTGATGATCGCGCTCTGTGCGCTGCTGGTCGCCGCCGGCTCGATGCTGGCCATCCCCGCCGCCTTCCAGCGGCTGATCGACCACGGCTTCTCGGCCGGGAACACCGGGGGCATCACCGGCTACTTCGTCGCGCTGTTCGTGGTGGCGGTAGTGCTCGCCACCGCGACCGGCACCCGCTTCTACCTGATGAGCTGGCTTGGCGAGCGGGTCAGCGCCGACCTGCGCAACGCCGTGTACTCGAACGTGATGCGCCTGTCGCCGCGCTTCTTCGAGACCATGCGCAGCGGCGAGATCCTGTCCCGCCTCACCGCCGACACCACGGCGGTGCAGAGCGCGGTCGGCACCAGCTTCTCGATGGGCCTGCGCAACGGCCTGCTGCTGATCGGCGGCCTGGGCATGCTGGTGATCACCAGCCCGCGGCTGGCGAGCTACATCCTGGTGCTGATGGTCGCGGTGGTGCTGCCGCTGGTGGTGTTCGGACGCCGCGTACGCAAGCTGTCCCGGATGAGCCAGGAGAAGCTGGCCGAGGCCTCCGCGCTCGCTGGCGAGACGCTCGGCGCGGTGACCACGGTGCAGGCCTTCGCCCAGGAAGCGCGCGAGTCGCGCCGCTTCGGCGCGGCGATCGAACAGTCGTTCTCGGCCGCATTGCAGCGGGCGAAGGCGACTGCATCACTGCTGCTCGCCGTGATCGTGATGGTGTTCGGTTCGATCGTCGTCGTGCTGTGGCTGGGCGCACAGGACGTGCTGGCCGGCAGCATGACCGCGGGCCAGCTCGCGGCCTTCGTGCTCTATGCCGTGGTCGCCGCCGGCTCGGTGAGCGCGCTGGCCGAGGTGTGGGGCGAACTGAACCGCGCATCGGGCGCGGTCGAGCGGCTGCTCGAGCTGATGAACGCAAAGTCCGAGATCGCCGCGCCGGCGCTGCCGTCTGCCGCACCGCTGGACCGCGGCGCGGTGCGCTTCGAACAGGTCGGGTTCCACTACCCGTCGCGGCCGGACGTCGCGGCGATCGCCGACGTCACGCTCGATATCGCGCCGGGCGAGACGGTGGCCATCGTCGGGCCGTCCGGTGCCGGCAAGACCACTCTGTTCCAGTTGCTGATGCGCTTCTACGACGTGACCAGCGGACGCATCCTGATCGACGGCATCGACGTCCGCGCGATCGACCTGCAGCGGTTGCGCACGCTGCTCGGCGTGGTGGCGCAGGACAGCGTGGTGTTCGCCGCCTCGGTGCGCGACAACATCCGCTATGGCATGCCCGACGCCACCGAGGACGAGGTGCGCTCGGCGGCGCGCATGGCGGCGGTCGAGGAGTTCGTCGCGCGGCTGCCCGAGGGCTACGACACCCCGCTGGGCGAGCGCGGCGTACGCCTCTCCGGCGGGCAGCGACAGCGGATCGCGATCGCGCGTGCGTTGCTGAAGGACCCGCCGATCCTGCTGCTCGACGAAGCGACCAGCGCCCTCGACTCCGAGAGCGAGGCGTTCGTGAAGGCGGCGATCGACCGCGCCGCCCAGGACCGGACGGTGCTGGTGATCGCGCACCGGCTGTCGACGGTGCAGAGCGCCGATCGCATCGTGGTGCTCGACCAGGGACGAATCCAGGCGGTCGGCACGCACGCCGAGCTGATGGCCGGCA
>JBILGF010000114.1:0-8099 GCA_044351195.1 Burkholderiales bacterium | reverse complement strand
CATCGCGCTGTACTGGGTGCTGCTCGGGTCGGTAGAGTTGCGCCATGCACCGTTTTTCGGCTGGATCACTGACCTGTCGGCACCCGATACCCTGTTCGGGACCATTCCCTGGCTGAACATGCCGGTCGGTCTGCTGCCCCTGCTGATGGCCGCCTCGATGGTCGTGCAGATGCGCCTGTCGCCCGAGCCGCCGGACCCGGTGCAGGCGCGCATCATGAAGGTGATGCCGTTCATCTTCGGCGCGTTCTTCTTCTTCTTCGCCTCGGGCCTGGTGCTGTACTGGCTGGTGAACAACATCCTGTCGATCGGGCAGCAGTGGTACATCACGCGCCAGATCGAGACGGATGCGGCCAAGCCGGCCAATGCGGGCAAACGCTGACACGATTGCGGCCATCGCGACGGCCCCAGGCCGCGCAGGGGTAGGCATCGTACGGGTGTCCGGGCCGGGCGCGGCCCGGGTCGCCGACGGCATCATCGGTGGCCTGCCGGCGGAACGGCAGGCCTCGCTGCGCACGTTCCGCGACAGCGACGGCGGCGCGCTCGATATCGGTGTCGCCCTCTGGTTTGCCGGGCCGCGCTCGTTCACTGGCGAGGATGTGCTCGAACTGCACGGCCATGGCGGGCCGGTCGTGCTGCGTGGCGTGCTCGAACGCTGCCTCGCACTGGGTGCGCGGCTGGCCGAACCGGGCGAGTTCACCCGGCGCGCCTTCGTCAACGATCGCATCGATCTCGCACAGGCCGAGGCGATCGCCGACCTGATCGATGCCGCGAGCGAACAGGCGGCGCGCGGCGCGTTGCGGTCACTGTCCGGCGAGTTCTCCGCCGCGGTCGACCGGGTGGCGGATGCCCTGCTCGACCTGCGCATCCTGGTTGAAGCGACCCTCGATTTCCCGGAGGAGGATGGCGTCGACTTCCTCGCCGAGTCCGACGCCCTGCAGCGCCTGGCCACCGTGCGAAGCGACCTGGCGGCGGTGTTTCGTGCGGCGCGGCAGGGCAGCGCGCTGCGCGAAGGGCTGGTGGTCGTGCTGACGGGCGCACCGAATGTCGGCAAGTCGAGCCTGCTGAACCGGCTCGCCGGCGACGAGGTGGCGATCGTGACCGAACACCCGGGCACCACGCGCGATACCGTCAGGCAGACGATCGTGGTCGAAGGGCTGCCGATCCATCTCGTGGATACCGCCGGCCTGCGCGACAGCGACGACCCGGTGGAACAGCTCGGCATGCAGCGCGCCCGGGATGCACTGGCGCGGGCGGACCTGGTGGTGTCGGTGAGCGCCGCCGATGCGGCGGAGGGCGAAGCGTCCCTGTCTATCGTGGCGGCGCGCGCACTCGAAGCCTTGCCCGCGTCGGTCGCGCGGCTGCAGGTGGTGAACAAGATCGACCTGACCGGTGAAGCGGCTGCGGAATCCGACGGCGCGGGCGGATGGACGATCCGGCTGTCGGCGCTGACCGGGGAGGGTATCGACCGTCTGCGCGCGGCGTTGCTGCGGCTCGGCGGTCAGACGGAAACCGGCGAGGGGGTGTTCCTCGCGCGCACGCGGCATCTGGCGGCGCTGCAGGCGGCGGAGCGCCATCTCGCCTCGGCCGCTGAGGGGCGGTTGCCGGCGGATCTGCTGGCCGAGGAGTTGCGGCTGGCGCATGAGGCGCTGGGGTCCATCGTGGGGCGGGTGACGCCGGATGCGCTGCTGGGGGAGATTTTTGGGCGGTTTTGCATCGGGAAGTAGCGCATTGCCTCGTTGAGTGCGCCGCTGGAAGCTGTAACCGTTGCTGAAGGTCAAGTGGCGCGATGCGGTTCGCTGATGCTTTCGCGGCGATTGGCCGACTGGGTCAGGGCCGGAGGGTGCGTATGGGGTTTCAGCGGCACTTGTATTCGGCGTAGTTCAGAAGGCTGTTGGACAAAGTAGGCCTGGAGCGTTGGGGCCGACTCGGAGGGTTTTTTCGTCATCAGCCGCCAACGAGCCTCGTATCCAGGGGTTATCGCGTGTACTTGAGAGCGTCTATACAGATCTTTGAAAAGTTATCGGGGTACGATAAACTGACAAACATCGCTATAATCCTCGTATCCGGTGAACTCCATCCGAAACCCGTTTGTGCCTGGCGCGGGCTCACCTCCGCTCGAGCTTGCCGGTCGCGATGCGCTCCTCGAGGAGATGCGAGTCGCGCTCCAGCGTGCCCGGATCAGCCGGCACGCAAAGAGCGCGATGCTGGTTGGCCTGCGCGGGGTCGGGAAGACGGTTCTTCTTGATCGAATGCGGGGCGACGCCGAGGCGGCAGGGATCCATACGATCCGTATCGACGCACCGGAGGGGCGATCACTGCCTGCGATCCTCGCCCCGCAGTTGCGTCAGGCTCTGCTGAGGTTGAGCAACATTGCTGCAGCCAGGGACTATGCCGTTCGCGGTCTGCGTGCGCTTGCTGGCTTCGCTGGCAAGATGAAGATCAAGTATCAGGATCTGGAGGTCGGCCTCGACTATGAGCCCGAGCCTGGCCTGGCCGACAACGGTGATCTCGAGCACGATCTGCAGGCGCTCTTTGAGCAGGTCGGACGCGCGGCGAAAGCCGCAGGTACTGCCGAGGCGATTTTCATCGATGAGCTGCAGTATGTAGCCGAAGACCAGTTGGCGGTGCTCATCACAGCGATGCATCGTGTCGAGCAGCAGCAGCTGCCGGTCGTGCTCGTGGGTGCAGGCCTGCCGCAGCTTCGTGGCCGGATGGGCAACGCGAAGTCCTATGCCGAGCGACTGTTCAACTTCCCGGAAATTGGAGCCCTCCCGGTGTCAGCGGCCGAACGGGCGATTCGCGTGCCGCTGCAGAAGGAAGGGGTCGATATCGACGACGCAGCGCTGGATCGGCTGGTCGAGGTCACGCGTGGCTATCCATATTTCCTGCAGCAATGGGGTTTCCATACCTGGGAGCAGGCGGCGTATTCGCCGATCGGCATCGACGCGGTCCAGCGTGCATCGGGCAGCGCCGTGGCGGCGCTCGACGAAAGCTTTTTCCGCGTGCGATTCGATCGGCTGACGCCAAAGGAAAAGCGCTACCTGCGCACGATGGCCGAGCTCGGACCTGGCCCACACCGATCAGGGGACATCGCCGCGCATTACCCGGCTAAGGTCACATCGCTCGCGCCAACGCGCAGCTCACTCATCTCCAAGGGGATGATCTGGAGCCCTAACCACGGTGACACTGCATTCACGGTCCCGATGTTCGACGAGTTCATGAAGCGCATCATTCCTGGCGACGACGTGCGTCACGTGTAACGTCGTGGTCAAGCGATTGCAAACAGGTCGGTATAGTCGCAAGCTGCCATGACGAGTTCGCCATTGTTTCCTCACGCTTGATGGCCGCGCGAGCCCGGCGTATCAGCCTTGGAGTGAAGGCGCACCGCCGTCGCCCGCCACATGCACGACGATCTGTCTCCGGTGCGGGTGCGTCCGCTGTTCCCAGAGGTAGATCGCCTGCCAGGTGCCGAGCATCAGCTTGCCATCGTGCATCGGGATCGACAACTGCACGGCGGTCAGGGCAGCGCGAACATGGGCAGGCATGTCGTCTGGACCCTCGTCGCGATGCCGGTAAAGCGGGTCTCCGTCGGGGACCAGCCTGGCCATGAAGCGCTCGAGATCTCCGAGTACGTTCGGATCGGCATTTTCCTGGATCAGCAGGCTCGCAGAGGTATGGCGCAGGAAGAGGGTGACCAACCCGTCGGTGATGCGGGTTTCCTCCGCGGCGCTGGCGAGGCGTGCGGTGATGTCGTGGAGGCCGCGTCCACGCGTGTCGAATTCGAGGGTTTGGATCGTCTGTCGATACATCTCGGGATTGTCTCGCAGTTGGGTCGGTTGCATAGTGACAAGATAGTTGGCCGATTCGACCGCCGAGTCAGAATGTTTCACGTGAAACAGCCAGCCGCCTGTTTCACGTGAAACATTCCGCGATTCGACCCAGCTGCACCCGCGATTCAAATTGCCCATGCGAAGCGGCTCCCCTACAATCGGCGGCCCTTCTGCAGCGCGGCGCTACACCGCAGCGCTACCTGAGCCGTTCCAGTCCGGAAAGCCTCCATGTGGTACCCAACTCAATATGACGTGATCGTGGTCGGCGGTGGCCATGCCGGCACCGAGGCTGCGCTCGCGGCCGCGCGTAGCGGGCGTACGACGCTGCTGCTGACGCATAACGTCGAGACGTTGGGCCAGATGTCGTGCAATCCATCCATCGGCGGCATCGGCAAGGGGCATCTCGTCAAGGAAATCGACGCGATGGGTGGTGTCATGGCCCAGGCAGCCGACGAGGCGGGCATCCAGTTCCGTATCCTGAACTCACGGAAGGGTCCGGCTGTGCGCGCAACCCGTGCGCAGGCGGATCGGGTGCTCTACAAGGCCGCCATCCGGCGCCGCATCGAGAATCAGCCCAACCTGGCCGTGTTCCAGCAGGGCGTCGACGATCTGATCATCGAAAACGGACGGATCGCGGGTGCGATCACCCAATCGGGCATTCGCTTCCGTGCGCGCGCCGTCGTGCTGACCACGGGCACCTTCCTGTCGGGTCTGATCCATATAGGAATGACGAACCATGCAGCGGGGAGGGCAGGCGATCCGCCCTCGATCCGTCTGGCGGAGCACCTGCGCGAGCTGCAACTGCCGCTGGGTCGCCTGAAGACCGGTACACCACCCCGACTGGACGCTCGTACCATCGACTTTTCAGTGCTGGAACGGCAACCGGGGGACGATCCGATCCCGGTCTTTTCGTTCCTGGGCAGTCGTGATCAGCATCCGAACCAGATTCCCTGCTGGATCACGCATACCAACAGCCGCACGCATGACGTGATCCGCGAGAATCTGCATCGCTCGCCGATGTTTGCCGGCGTCATCGAGGGCGTCGGTCCGCGCTACTGTCCGTCGATCGAGGACAAGATCACACGTTTTGCCGGCCGTGACAGCCACCAGATCTTCCTCGAGCCGGAAGGGCTGACCGTCAACGAGATCTATCCGCAGGGCATGTCGACCAGCCTGCCGTTCGATGTGCAGATCGATTTCATGCGTTCGATCAAGGGGTTGGAGAACGTACATATCGTGCGTCCCGGCTATGCGATCGAGTATGACTATGTCGATCCGCGTGCGCTGGGCGCGTCCCTGGAGTTGAAGGCGATCCCGGGGCTGTTCCTCGCGGGTCAGATCAACGGCACCACGGGTTATGAAGAGGCGGCGGCGCAGGGGTTGGTCGCCGGCATCAACGCGGCGCGCTCCGCGATCGGGGAAGCGCCCTGGCATCCGCGGCGGGACGAGGCCTACATGGGCGTGCTGGTCGACGACCTGATCACCCGGGGCGTCACCGAGCCGTACCGGATGTTCACCAGCCGTGCCGAGTACCGGCTGTCGCTGCGGGAAGACAACGCCGACATGCGCCTGACGACGATCGGCCGCGAACTGGGGCTGGTCGACGACCATCGCTGGCAGCATTTCGAGCAGAAACGCGAGGCGATCGCGCGTGAAACCGAGCGGCTGAAAGAGACCTGGGTCAGCCCGAAGATCCTCAGCGATGCAGACGCCCAACGGGTTCTAGGGCAGTCTATCGAGCGTGAGTATTCGCTTACACAACTGCTGACCCGTCCGGACGTCACCTATCGGTCGTTGATGACGCTGCCGGGCGTCGGCCCGGGCGTACGCGACGACGCGGTCGCAGAGCAGATCGAGATCGCTGCCCGATACGCCGGCTACATCGGCCGCCAGGCCGATGAGATCGCCCGACAGGACCAGCTCGAGACCGCGCGTCTGCCGGCGGATTTCGACTATCTTGCGCTCAACGGGCTGTCCATCGAGGCGCGCCAGAAGTTGACTGCGCAACGCCCCGAGACCCTGGCGCAGGCCTCGCGCATGCCTGGTATCACACCGGCAGCGATTTCGCTGCTCTGGGTGCATCTCAAGCGCCGCAACCGCGGCGATGAATACAGCCGCCGCCGTCCGGCTGCGCGCTCGGCGTGAGTCAACGCCGACACGCCGTGGCCGGCGCGATACGGACCGACGGCCGAACCCCGCTGTGACCCGATCAACCAAGGTAGACCCGATGCCACAGACCACACTCGACGCCGGCCTTGCCGCACTCGGTCTCGACCTGCCCGCCACGGCGCGCCAGACCCTGCTCGACTATGTCGCCCTGATCGCCAAGTGGAACCAGGTGCACAACCTGACCGCGATCCGCGAACCCGTGAAGATGGTCACACACCACCTGCTCGACAGCCTCGCCCTGCTCCAGGTCATCGATGGCCCGGCCAGGCGGCTCATCGATGTCGGGACGGGTGCCGGCCTGCCTGGAATCCCGCTGGCCATCGCCCGGCCTGACTGGTCGGTGACGCTGCTCGACAGCAATCACAAGAAGGGCGTGTTCCTGCAGCAGGCCGTCAGCGAGCTGCGGCTGTCCAACGTGAAGGTAGTGGTGGACCGGGTGGAGGCCTTCCGGCCCGAGCAGGGCTTCGACTGCGTGGTGTCGCGCGCTTTCTCCGACCTTCCCGAGTTCGCCGAACTGTCGCGCCACCTGCGCGGCGAGGGTGGCGCGCTGCTTGCGATGAAGGGCGTCTACCCCTATGAGGAAGTGCTGCAGCTGTCCCCCGACATCGGTACGGTCGAGGTAATCCGGCTGCAAGTGCCCGGGGTCGATGCCGAACGCCACCTCGTGTCGATCGGTGCCGCCTGATGCCCCGCATACTTGCCATTGCCAACCAGAAGGGCGGCGTCGGAAAGACGACCACCAGCGTGAACCTGGGCGCGAGCCTTGCCGCCGCGAAACGCCGCGTGCTGCTGGTCGATCTCGATCCGCAGGGTAATGCGACGATGGGCAGCGGCATCGACAAGTCGAACCTTGCCTGTTCCCTCTACGACGTCCTGCTCGGCGCGGTGCCAGCGGCGGCGGCACGGGTTCGCTCGGAGAGCTGCGGCTACGACCTGCTGCCGACCAACCGCCATCTCGCCGGCGCCGAGATCGAGCTGGTATCGATGACCGAGCGCGAGGCGCGGCTGAAGCGCGCACTGGCGGTGATCGCCGAGGACTACGACTACATCCTGATCGACTGTCCGCCCGCCCTGAGCCTGCTCACGGTCAATGCGTTCGTCGCCGCCGATGCGGTGATGATCCCGATGCAATGCGAGTACTACGCGCTCGAGGGCTTGTCCGATCTGGTCGAAACGATCAAGCGGGTGCGCGCCCACCTGAACCCGAAGCTCGAAATCGAAGGCTTGCTGCGCACGATGTACGACCCGCGCAACACGCTGTCGCTGCAGGTTTCACAGCAGCTCACCGAACACTTCGGCAGCAAGGTGTATCGCACGGTGATCCCGCGCAATGTCCGACTGGCCGAAGCCCCGAGCTACGGCCGTCCGGTCCTCGAATTCGACCGGCAGTCCAAGGGGGCGCTGGCCTACCTCGCGCTCGCCGGTGAAATGCTCAACAGGGCGGCTCTCACATGATGGCAAAACCCAAGGGACTCGGCCGCGGCCTCGACGTGCTTCTGGGCGGCGGTGGAATCAATCCCTTCGATGCACCCGCCCGGCCGGTCGAAGGCGAGGGCACGCGCGAGCTGCCGATCGACTCGCTGCTGCCGGGAAAGTACCAGCCGCGAACCCGGATGGATGAGGCCGCACTGGCCGAACTGGCCGATTCGATCCGCGAACAGGGCATCCTGCAGCCGATCCTGGTGCGGCCGGTAGGCGAGGGCCGCTACGAGATCATCGCCGGCGAACGACGCTGGCGTGCGTCGCGCCTGGCCGGGCTCAGCCAGGTTCCTGTGCTGATCCGCACCATTCCCGACGAGTCGGCGCTGGCGATGGCGCTGATCGAAAACATTCAGCGCGAGGACCTCAACGCGCTGGAAGAAGCCCACGGCATCCAGCGGCTGATCGACGAGTTCGGCATGACGCACGAACTGGCTGCGAAGGCGCTCGGCCGATCGCGCGCGGCCGTATCGAACCTGCTTCGCCTGCGCGCGCTGAGCGCACCGGTGCAGGAACTGCTGTACGCCGGTGCCATCGAGATGGGCCATGCGCGGGCCATGCTCGGGCTGGACGCGGCGATGCAGATCACGCTGGCCAATCGGGTGGCGGCGCAGAAACTCT
>JBILGF010000113.1:0-8146 GCA_044351195.1 Burkholderiales bacterium | reverse complement strand
CGGTGCCGCTGGTGCCGGCGCAGCAACTCGCGCTGGGGGCATCGTGGAAGCCGATGGCCGAGCTCACCCTGTCGGGCAGCGTGCGCAAGGTAAGCAGCGCGGTGATGGAGAACGACGAGGGCAACACGCTTGCCGCGCGCATCCCGGGCTACACCCTGCTCGACCTGCGCGCCGCCTGGGACGCCGGAAGCTGGCAGTTCGCGCTGGCGGTCAACAACGTGTTCGACCGGCGCTACTTCAACTACGCGGTGCGTTCGCAGTTCGTCCTCGACCGCTACAACGCCTATCCGCTGCCGGGTCGCACCGCGCTCGCCACGGTTGCCTATCGCTTTCGCTGATCGCATCGGCAACATGAGCCGCGCGGCACGGGGGCAGCGATGCAGTGCGGCGGGCAACACGGCGTGCGTGGCAGGGCGGGGCGCTCGGGCATAATGACCGGGTGGCCCGCCTGACGCGGGCCGTCTCCGGGGCCGGTCGATCGGCTGTCCTCCCTGCCGTGGCTGCTTCGAAGGAACCTACCGCCGGTCTGGCTGCCCCCGAGGCTGCCTCCGCACCGGCCGCTGCGACCGCTCCCGCGCCGCCCGTGGACAGCGTCGCGCTGTATCGCCGCCTGCTCGGCTTCGTGAAGCCCTACGCGTGGATATTCGCCTGCGCGATCCTCGGCATGGTCGGCGTGGCCGCGACCGAAGCGGCGCTGCCGGCGGTGATGAAACCGATCCTCGACGGCACCTTCGTCGAGCGCGATCCGAAGTGGATCTCGATGATCCCGGTGCTGCTGCTCGGCCTGTTCGCGCTGCGCGGGGTGGCGACCTTCATCGGCAGCTACTGCACCCAGTATGTCGGCAGCCGGGTGGTGCTCGACCTGCGTACCCGCATGTTCGACAACCTGGTGCGTCTGCCGGCGTCGTTCTACGAGCATCATGCCAGCGGCAACCTGATCTCGCGCCTGACCTACGATGCGGCGCAGGTGACCACGGCAGCGACCGATGCGGTCACCATCATCGTGAAGGACGGCGTGACCATCATCGCGCTGCTGTGCGTGCTGCTCTGGCTCGACTGGCAACTGACCCTGATCGTGTTCGCGATGGCACCGCTGATCGCCTGGATCGTGCGCCTGGTCAGTCGCCGGCTGCGCGAGGCGAGCCTCGGCGCGCAGCGCTCGATGGGTGACATCACCCATGTGCTGCAGGAGACGGTCGAGAACCAGAAGGTGGTCAAGGTGTTCGGCGGCCAGGAGTTCGAACGGCAGCGCTTCTTCGACGTCACCAACCGGATGCGCCGCTTCACGATGAAGCAGGTGATCGCCGCCGCCTCCAACGTGCCGATCGTGCAGATGATCGCCGCGGTTGCGGTGTCGATCGTGGTCTACATCGCGGCCAATCGCGCCATGCAGGACCAGACCACGGTCGGTTCGTTCGTGGCTTTCGTCACCGCGATGCTGCTGCTCACCTCGCCGCTGAAGCGCCTCACCAGCATCAACGAGTATCTGCAGCGCGGCCTGGCGGCTGCACAGACCGTGTTCGAAGTGATCGATACGGCGCCCGAGCCCGATCCCGGCACCACGGATGCGGGCCGGCTGGGCGGCGAGGTGCGCTTCGAGTCGGTAGGGTTCCGGTACCCGGGTACCGACGCGGCGCAGCCACCGGCGCTCGAAGACATCTCGTTCTCGGTCGCGCCGGGCGAGACGGTGGCGCTGGTCGGTACTTCCGGCAGCGGCAAGACGACGATCGCCAACCTGATTCCGCGCTTCCATGCGCCCGGCAGCGGCCGCATCCTGTTCGATGGCCGCGATGGTGCCGCTTTCACGCTCGCCAGCCTGCGCCGGAACATCGCGCTGGTCAGCCAGGATGTCACGCTGTTCAATGATTCGGTTGCCGCCAACATCGCTTATGGCGACATGGCCGGGGCGTCGCGTGATGCGGTGGTCGCAGCCGCAAAGGCCGCCGGGGCGCACGACTTCATCGAGCGCATGGACGCGGGCTACGACACGCGTGTGGGCGAGAACGGCATCCGGCTGTCCGGTGGCCAGCGCCAGCGGCTCGCGATCGCGCGCGCATTCCTGAAGGATGCGCCGATCGTGGTGCTCGACGAGGCCACCTCGGCGCTCGACACCGAGTCCGAGCGGCAGGTGCAGTCGGCGCTCGAGCAGCTGATGCATGGGCGCAGCACGCTGGTGATCGCGCACCGGCTCTCGACCATCGAACGTGCCGACCGCATCCTGGTGCTGTCGGCCGGGCGTGTCGTCGAGATGGGCAGCCACCGGGAACTGCTCGCCCGTGATGGCGTCTATGCGCGGCTGCAGCAACTGCAGGATGCGTGAACGCAGGTAACGCGAAGCCAGCCGGATGCCCGCGGCGGCAATCAGCGGGCGGGTGCCTCTGCGGGCTTGCGCAGCCAGGCCAGCATGTCGTGGCCACGCCCGCTCGCGCGGGCGAGCGGGCCAACCACCTCGGCGGCGAGCTTGGCCAGCGCGTAGACCGGGCCCGGTGCCTGGTGACGTTCGAACATGCGCACGTTGCGCGTGTCGATGCGCTCGACCGAGAAGCCGCTGCGCGCGGCCAGCACGGCGATCGAGCGCGGGCTGAAGAAGCTCACATGGCCGCCATGCGATTCGATGTTCAGGTACTGCCAGCGGGCGCCCATCAGGGCGGCCGTCCAGCTCGCGGCGTTCGCGGTGCCGATCAGCCAGATGCCGCCCGGACGCAGCACACGCAGCACGTCGCGCGCGAGCGACAGCGGGTCCTGCAGGTGCTCGATCACCTCGAACAGGGTCACTGCGTCGAAGCTGCCGGGTTCGAATCCTGCGCGGTCCAGCGTGCCGGTCACGACATCGAGACCCTTCTCGCGCGCGCTGGCGGCGGCAGCGGGCGCGGGTTCGACGCCGCGTGCCGCGATGCCCATGCCCTGGGCCGCCTCGAGGAAGGCGCCGCTCGAGCAACCGACATCGAGCAGCCGGAGGCTGCCGCTCGTCGTGCCCGTGAGCTGCTGCAGGCGTTCGATCCGGCGCCGGGCGAGGTCGAGGCGACGCGTCTCGGCTGCACCCGCTGGGGCGGTTCCCTGCGCGGTATCGAACTCCAGCATCGACTGGTGGTAGCGCTCGGGCGTGGCCTGGCTGATGAGCTGGCCGCACGCGCCGCAGCGAAGCAACGGGCCCTCGGGCAGCCGTACCGGCGTCGCGACCAGCGGCGCCGCGCAACCGACCGGGCAGTGTTGAAGGAAACGGTTGTCGATCATTCCTGCGTTTTCCAATGCGTGCATCCACGGTGCGGGAAGCAAGGCCCGCCGGGCGCATGAGCTTGCCACAGAACGCGGTTGCGACCACATGCGTGGATGGTATAACCCGCAGGATGCCGGTGCTGGCGGGGGCTTGCGGTCTGCCCGGCGCGCCGGCGGAACAGGGAGCGTGGATGCATCAGTCGAAACAGCGCAGTCGGCCGCACGGTCGTACCGGCGGTTGCAGGGCGTACCCTTGAACGACGGGCCTGCGCCGAGCCCGCCGCGCGCCGTTGCGCTGCACGTGGGCCATGCGGTGGATGCGGTGGATCCGATGCATGCGGTGCATGTCGTGCATGTGGTGCATGTCGTGCGCCGCTACGGCCCTGTCGGCGGCATGGAACGTTATGTCTGGGAGACCACGCGGGCGCTGGCTGCACGCGGGGCGCGGGTCGAGGTGGTCTGCGAAGCGCTGCACGCGCCGGCGCCCGAGGGTATCGCCGTGCATCAGATCGGCGAGATCGCGCCCCGTCCCCGCTGGCTGTCGCTGCTGCGCTTCTCGCGGCGCGCGGCGGCCTGGCTGGCGGCGCATCCACACGATACGTCCGGGTCTACGGACTCTGGCGCTCGATCGGCCGTGCGCCTCGTCCACAGCCACGAGCGCATGGGCGTGCATCACGTGACCACCTTCCATGGACCACCGTTTGCCACCATCCGCGACCGTGGCTGGTGGCGCAGGGTGTCGCTGCGCGTCGCCGCACAGTTGTGGCTGGAACGGCGCGAACTGTGCGGCCCGCAGGTATGCGCCGTCGTGCCCAACTCGCCGATGATCCGCAGCCAGCTCGAGCACTGGTTTCCCTGCATCGGTGCGCGCATGGCGGAGCCGATCGCACCCGCGGTCACGCCTGGGCCGATGCGCCCCGCGCGGGCGGTGCCGATCGACGGTGGCGTGATCGGATTCGTCGGCCAGGAATGGAAGCGCAAGGGACTGGATATCGCCCTGGAGGTGGTCGCCGCCCTGCAAGTGCGCAGGCCCAGGCTCAAGCTGCTGGTGGTCGGGCCTGACCCGGCGGCAATCCGCGATCGGCTGGCCGCTGCAGGGGTCCGTGCCGAATGCCCGGGCTGGATCGACAGCGCAGGCTGCTTCCCGCAGATGGACCTGCTGCTGCATCCGGCGCGCTCCGAACCCTACGGCATGGCGGTCGGCGAGGCGATGGCCGCGCGGGTGCCGGTGGTCATCTCCGACCGCTGCGGCATCGCCGGCTCGGTGAGCACGGATACCGGCTGCGTGCTGGGCCTGGATGCGGGCGTGCAGGCGTGGGTGCAGGCCTGCGAGCGGCAACTCGCGCGTGAACGGCCACCTGCCGGCTTCGCACGCAGCTGGGATACCGTCGCGGCGGAGCATGAATCGCTGTATGCGCAGGTCCTGCGCGGTCTGGCGGAGGCACCCCGGCAGGCTTGACCCGGTCAGGACAGGTAGCGGTCGAGTCCCGAACGCGCGCGCGTCCGATCCGAGGCGAGCAGCTCGTCGAGCCGTGCCTGGTTGTGTTCGAGCCGGCTGCGATCGTTCTCGGCGTGCCACAGATGCGCAAGCGGCGTGGCGAAGCGGCCGTTCTTGTGGTGTATGCCGGCATGCAGCAGCCGGATCACCAGGTCGGAATCCTCCAGGCCCCAGCCGCTGTAGGCCTCGTCGAAGCCGTTCACGCGCAGCAGGTCGGCGCGCCAAACGCCGAGGTTGCAGGTCTTCGCACCCTGCCAGCGATCGGGCTGCCGCCGGCGCCATGCCGCATCCGGTGCGAAGCCGCGCCGCCACAGCGGTGTCAGCCGGTTGATGTCACGGCGCAGGAAGCGGCCAGCCCAGTCGAGCGGGGCGTATGCCTCCAGTGCGATCTGCTCCTGCAGCACGCGAGCGGTGAACCGGCTCGACAGCAGCAGCCGGTTGCCGGCGACGAACCAGCCGGGTTCGGCTAGCGCACGGTGCCCGGCGATGAAGCCAGGAAGCGGTACGCAGTCGCCGTCGGTGAACACGACATAGTCGGCCGTGGTCGCGGCGAGCGCACGGTTGCGGATCGCTGCCGCGCGGAAACCGTCGTCCTCGTGCCATGCATGGTGTACCGGAAAGGGTGCGCGCGCGGCGAAGCGCTCGACGACCCGGCGCGTGTCCTCGGTCGACCCGTCGTCGGCCACGCGCAGCTCGAAGTCGTGATCGGCCTGCGAGAGATAGGCTGACAGCACACGCTCCAGGGCATCCGGGCGATTGTAAGTGGTCACTACTACCGAGATCCGGTTCATCGCCGGTCGAGCTGCATCAGTTTCAGGTAGCGGTAGTAGCTGCCTTCGGCGTTGGAGATCGCCAGCAGCAGCCCGTAGCGGCCGTCGAGGAAGCCCAGGCGCAGCACATAGGTGCGCAGGAAGGTCCAGACGCCGTGCAGGATCGCCGCCGTCACCGAGCCCCGCCGACCGCGCGCGTGCATCATCGCCGCGCCATCGGTCGAATAGCGGTTCATCTTGTCGATCACCTGCTCGAAGCCGATGAACGACTCGTGGTCGAGTGCCGCGCGAAGCGTGGCGACGGGCGCATCGGTCAGCACCCGCTCGTGCACCCGGTCGTCGGAGAACCGCGCGGCGCCGCGCTGCCAGAGCCGGGTGACATGGTCGGGCCACCAGCCCGAGTGGCGCATCACCTGACCGCAGTAGCGCGAGCGCCGCGGCATCCGCCAGACCGGTGCCGACGACGGGTCTGCGACCACGGCGCGGATCGCCGCGGCCAGCGGCGGGTCGACCCACTCGTCGGCGTCGAGCGACAGGATCCACCGGCCGCGGGCGAGCGCGAGCGCGCGGTTCTTCTGCGCGCCGAAACCAGGCCAGTCGGCGGCGACCTCGACCCGCGCGCCATGCGCGCGCGCAAGGGCGGCCGTATCGTCGGTGCTGCCGCCGTCGAGCACGATCACTTCATCTGCCCAGTGCACGGAATCGAGGCAGCGCGCGATGCGTGCCGACTCGTTGCGCGCGATGATCACCACCGACAGCACGGGGGCGGGCGCGGCGCCGGGCGCGATCCCGGTACCGGATGGCGGGTTCACGGAGTTGCCGCTGGCGTCGCCAGGCCCGGGTCAGAGCCGGGCCGGCGGCCACCGGCGGGCGTAGCACCGGAAGAGGCGGCACCGGCGAACAGTACGGCAGACAGCACCGCGAACACCAGGCTCTCGGTGTGGTCGATCAGCAACGCGTTCGGGAGGCCGCCGATGAACAGCCAGATCGTCAGGGCCGCTGCCATCAGCCGTTCCCTGGCGGTGGGCAGCCGCGCTGCACAGGCAAGCAGGCGGGCCATCAGGAACAGGAACAGCGCCACCGCAGGCAGACCGCCCTGTACGGCAAGCAGCAGCATTTCATTGTGCGGGTTCGATGTCGCAACCCGCCCGCTGCCGGCCACCTTCTCGCGGTAGGCCCAGGGAAAGCTGCCGACCCCGTAGCCCAGCCAGGGACGTTCCCTGACCAGCGCCAGCGAAACGTCGATGAACTCGAGCCGCAGGCCGATGGAGCTCTCGATCCTGACCGGGACCTGCCGGTCCCACTGCCGGTACTCGGACAGGGCGAGGTCCACGCGCATCCGGAGCGGTGCCGAAGCCTGGTACACCACGGCCGACCCGGCCAGCACCAGCAGCAGCGCTGCCAGAATGCCGCGCCAGCGCCAGCGGGCGATCAGCACCAGCACCAGGAGTGCGGCGAGCATCAGATAGCCGCTGCGTCCCTGCACCATGAACAGCACGTTGAAGACGGCCAGGCCACTGGCGATCGCCCACGCGGCGCGTGCAGCCATTCGCCCGGCATCGCGCGCATACAGGGCGAACAGCAGCGCAGCCAGCGCCACCAGGATGCCATGGGTGATGTGCAGCTTGAACACCACGGCATTGCCGGGGGTCGCGCGCAGCCAGCGCATCTCCGGCAGGAGACCGGCCGCCGCAGCATAGGAGAGTGCCAGGGTGAGCAGCATCGCCGCTGCGAAGGCACCCAGCGCCCGGGCGCGCACGCGAGGGTCGAGCGTGAACCAGAGGAATGTACCGATCAGCACGAGGTCGCCGTACTTCCGCAGGAACTCGCCCTTCTCCGATGCCGGGCCCTCGGCCCAGGCCAGGCTCAGTGCAAGCCAGGCGAACAGCAGCAGCGCTGGCAGCATGATCGGGTTGCCGACCATCGTGCGCAGCTTCGACCGGTACTGCCCGCCGAGCAGCCAGCACAGCACCGTGAGCGCGAGGAACACGTTGGCCAGCGCAGTGGAGATCGGCATCGAGAAGGCGAGGCCGACCAGCGCATGTTGCCCCAGCCCGTCGATGCGGGCAGCCGTTCGGGCGGCGCGGCTGGCGACGGGCCTGCCCGCAGCAATTCCCGGCCCGCCACCAGCGCCGATGACATCGGTCATTTCGTGGCCCATCCGATCAGCGACTTCCGGAACGAGGGTACGAGGTCTTTTAGCGCCGTGCCTGCCGACTGCAGGCGGCCCAGCGGCCCGGTGCGCCAGCGCCGCGACTTCAGGAACTGCACGTCGATTTCGCTGAAGCCGGCCCGGGACAGCAGCAGCGCCAGTTCGCTGCGCGTGAACTCGCGGTTGTGGCGCAGCGGGTAGAACGACAGGCCCCGGTAGCGCAGGGGCGGCGCGTCGAGGTAGTGCTCGGTGTAGTCGAAGGTGATGTTCTTGCCGCGCAGCATGCGGCTGCGGTTGCGGAACGAGACGACGTTCGGAACGTCCACCTCGAGCATGCCACCGGGAACCAGCACGCGGCGCATCTCGCGCACGGCTGGCAGGTGCGAGTGGCTGAAATGCTCAAGCACCTGGCAGCAGACCACGGCGTCGAAGCTCGCATCGGCGAACGGCAGCGCATCGACCTCGATGTTGCAGACATCGAAGCCGATCGGCGCACTGCCGTACGGCCCG